>SCUC01000146.1 GCA_004322375.1 Bacteroidota bacterium | reverse complement strand
GCAGAAACTGAAAACGTGAACTCCGGGTGCCGGTCAAGTATAGCATGGGCAATGGTTGTTTTACCGCAGCCGCTGGGCGCGGAAAAAACAATAAGCGACGCTTGTTTCACTCGATGTTTTGCAGTTGTTCCCGGATTTTTTCAAGCTCTTCCTTGACGAAGACGATTTTTTGTGATATTTCAGCGTCGGAAGATTTGGAGCCAATAGTATTTGCCTCGCGGTTCATTTCCTGAAGAAGGAATGTGAGCTTGCGTCCGGCAGCATCACCCTGTGCAAGGGCTTCGTGGAAAAATTTATTGTGACTTCGAAACCGGACGCACTCTTCCGTAACATCGAGCTTATCGGAGAGCAGGAGGATTTCAAGCTCTAGCCGCTTCTCGTCTATGATAGAAGGGTCGGACGCCATCTGAATAACGCGTTCGCGAAGGCGAGCCCGTTCATCGGGGATGCGGCGTTTGCTCAACGTTTCAATCTCATCAACAATCGAAGCGATATTCGTAACCCTGGTTGTGACGTCTTTGGTGAGCTCGCTGCCTTCTTGCTGGCGCATCGTAACAAGCTTGTCTATTGCAATCGTTAAGGCTTCTTGTGCGATTTGCCATTCTTGTTCATCAGTTTCAGCTCCCTCCGGCGCTTCGAAGATTTCGGAAAACGAGAGTAAATCGCGCAGCGAAACTTCCTTTTCGATTCCAAGAGAGGTGCGAAGTTCTTCTAATAACTTGTAGTACGCTTTTGCAGCAGCCGTATTCAGGGTGATGGAAAGTTCTTCGGTCTGATTCCGTTCAATGTTAAGAGTAACATTGATTTTACCCCGAACAAGCTTCTTCCGAACTAACTCTTTCACATCCTGTTCGCGGAGTTGAAGCGTGCGCGGAAGTCGTAATGTCATTTCGAGAAAACGGTTGTTCACGCTTCTCACTTCGGCGCGAGCGGCAATCCCATCTCGTTCAACCTCGCCATTGCCGTAGCCGGTCATGCTAAAAGCCATAAAATTCTTTATTTTTGAGGGTTATTCGGAATACTACAAGGTAAAGGTACGAAATTTCCTAAGCCCGTCAAAGGAGGCGGTGGTTTAGTTATCCACATTCTTGAAACAGGGTTTTCCACATCCCATCCACGAGCAACAAGCTGTTTTTCTTGTTCTCTGATTGATTTTGGATATATTGTGGAAAACTGTTGAACGTTATCCACAGAAAATGCCTGTTCATTATTTTACCCTTCGGTTATTGGCGGATGAATTCCACCAAAATCTTCAACACGCGACAATTACTGAAATTTTCACCCAGCAGAAAAACGAGCTTTGCTTCATAGCCTCCACGCCGGCGTGTGAATACGCATTATGCGTTTCTCTGGAACCCAGATTTCATTATTGCATATTGCGGGAAGGATTTTCACGCGCAAAAAAAAACTCGGTTGATTTATTTCAACAGGCAATCGGTAAAGCTATAGAACGGGTATGGATGCAGCCGGGGGATCGAATTCTCGCTCTCGAAACTGATGGTAGTATGACGTTCTACATTCAACTCTACAACACGGCGGCGAGCAATATCGTTCTCGTGGATAGTATGCAGAATGTCCTGAGCGCGTTCAAGCGTGAAAAACAATTGCTTGGCAGCATCTTCACATCTCGGCAACGCCATGAGACGGAAATAGGAATGAACGAGGCTTCGCTCATGGACTTGATACGGGAAGGCTCGCAGCAAACGGCACAAGAGTTTCTGAAAACGGTTTCTCCGATGTTCGGCGCGCTCTATTCGCGTGAAACCCTGTTTCGTTCCGGGGTTGGGGAACATGAGGTGATGGGGGAGGTAGCTGAGGAGAAGAGACTTACGTTTGTTCAGACGATAATGAAGGTAACGGAAGAAAGTCGCAAGGGAACGCCGATGCTCTATCATAAAGAAGGAGCGCAGGATATTCTTTCCGTGATTCAGTTAGAACACTGCGGCGACATGAGCCTTCAACGATATGAGAGCATGAACGAAGCGGTCTCTGCATTTCTCACACACACGTTTCACAAACGATGGTTTGAAGCGAGGAAGCGAGAGTACTCAGGGAAAATTTCCGGCGCGCTTGAAAACAGCAAGCGTGCAATACTGGCAATTCGGAAAGAGCTTGCTTCTGCCGAACGGGCAACGGAATACGAACATGCCGGACATACCATCATGGCGAATTTGCACACCATTGAAAAAGGGATGTCGAAGATAGAACTGCCGGATATTTTCGATGACCAGTCAACGGTAACGATCCAGATGGAACGGGCGTTATCGCCACACCAAAATGCGGAGCGATATTTTGAAAAAGCGCGCAAGGCAAAGCAGGCGCGTGTGGAAGCGGAAGAGCGGCTTGTTCGCGAACAGGAGCGCATGACGGCTCTTGAAGCTATGATGGAGGAACTCAAGAATTGCAGAGACGACAGAGACATGAAATCGTTCGTGAGCCGGTATGAACGCGGAACCACACCACGCGATGCGTTGAATGACGATTCGCGCATTCCGTTCAGGGTGTTTACTGTCGCAGGGGGGTATGAAGTATGGGTCGGAAAAAGTTCGTCGAATAACGATCTCTTAACGATGAAGTACGCAAAGCCGAACGACCTTTGGTTTCATGCAAGAGGCGTAGGCGGATCGCATACGCTCCTCCGTGTTCCCGGTGGAAAAATTGCTCCTCCGAAGGAAGCAATCATCCAGGCAGCGCGAATTGCAGCGTACTACAGCAAGATGAGAAAGAACTCCAATGTGCCTGTTTCCTATTGTGAGCGTAAATTTATTCGCAAACCCAAGCACGCTGCAGCCGGTGCAGTAATGCTCGAAAGGGAAGAAGTTCTTTTCGTAGAACCACTTTTGCCTTGATATTCAGCTCAAATGTTGCTATATTTGCAGGCTCTTGTTTTCAAAGCAGTGTGAATGGAGTAGAAAAGACGAGCGTCAACATTTGCTGATAACGATGTTGATGAACATGCTTTACACAAGGTTCAAAAAAATCAGAGAGGTTTGAAACTTTGAAAATTTCTATTACATTCACTACTTCTTCTGCATAGGCGCCTGCTGCATGTTCAGCACGACTATTCAGATATTTTAACTATTACCATGTATGAGAAAGCCACCTAAGGATACGTTATGAAATATTTCACTTTATCTATTTTTATTTTCATTTCCCTCACTATTGCAGCTTATAGTCAGGAGGACATCGGAGAAGAAAGCTCCCTTGAATTTTCGTTATCGGCGGGAATTCCGTTTTCTTATACCCCTGAGGAATTTTCTGATGGATGGAAACAAGGAAGAAATATTGGAATCGGAGGAGGTTTGGTATTCCCGGCAGGAGATTTAGGATACTCGACGGTATATCTCACGATTGAGAATGCTAATTTTTCTTACGATGAAGCGGGACTGGCGGAATGGAAAACCCGGCACGGGATAGCGCTGCAATCGAGCCACGATGACCTCAACGTTACATCGTTCTTTATTGATTACAAAGGAACCTTCGCCGGTTCGCGAAACAGCATTGCCCCGTATTTTCTGATAGGAATCGGCGTTAATTCGGTTGCGGATGAGTCTGCATACCTTATTGATAGCGTTGGAACTCCCATCAATGATATCAAAGACGGATTAGGGATTGCCTGGCGAGCAGGCGCGGGAATTGACGTACCGCTTGTAGAAAGTTTGGCAATATTTGGAGAAGGAAAATTTATTGTCGCAGTGAATAAATTTCAATACTTTACGCTCGGCGGCGGGATACGCTGGAAATTATAGCTGAAGTTACGCACCAACGATTTCCGCATCGCCGTAAACGACGATGCTACGAAATGCAAGTCGGATAAATCCGACTAACTACAAAAGTTGTCCTGTTCAGGGGAATTGAATACTGTAACCCCGCTATAGCGGAATTTACAGCAACGCGGAGGTGATTGTTTCATTAACTCTATGTGCTGCGTAACATCAGTTATAAACGAAATTATCAAGTTGTCTAGCTAAAAAATAATTATTTCAATGGTATTGCTCTTACTCCGTCATGGCGATGTAGCAGAATTCTCAGACAGTGATAGCACAAGGAAGTTATCCGAACGGGGCGAATTCCAGGCGCGGGTGGCAGGTAAAGCGTTGGTAACGATGGGTATTCCCATTGATGCTATCATATCCAGTCCGTTGACACGCGCTCAACAAACTGCCGGTATTATTCAAACTATACTTGGCGTCTCTTCATGTACTCTTTCCGAATACCTTGTTCCAGAAAGCAATCCGGGGCAGATAGTTGCTGCCTTAAATTCCATGTCCTGCAAGTCTCCTCTCCTCGTAGGCCATGAACCGATACTAAAGACATTAACCTCCCTTCTTGTAACCGGCTCAACTCAGTCGAAAATTGCATATACCAGGGCAAGCTTAGGGTGTATTTCCGTTCCACACCCAATGGCCTATGGAACAGGAGCCTTGCAATGGCTATTAACAAATGAACAAATGGAATTATTTGCGAGATGAGAACAAAAAAAAAGCTGAATACGCTTCATTTATGCCCTCTATCACTCTTATGATGATTTTGTATTAAAACACGATAAAGTTCTTGACTGTTTTAATTATTCACATTATATTTAACAATCTAATTTAGATTTTTTCAATTCTGCTATGTTCCCTTGGAACGGATGTTCCGGGGATTGTTATGGTTTTCCGTTATCTCAATGATTG
>SCUC01000145.1 GCA_004322375.1 Bacteroidota bacterium | reverse complement strand
GGTTTTTAGAGACCACCTTTGAAGCTGTTTGAGAAGTTGGAGGTTGTTTGTGAAGATGTTTCGCGCTAACCCAACCTAACATAATAGAATTTCGTTTTCACGACTCTAACTCATCCCCCTTCCCCCTTCTCTTGCAAGAGAAGGGGGATTGAGGGTCTATGACCTCGTAGAGAGATTGAGTTACGGAGGACTTCCTCAAAATTCAAGGTTAAATCAATGTTGCATAACATCAGTAATTACTTTATTCCATCATTGTTATAAACCACCAACCACTCCTAACGGCGGTAATATACTCTTCAAGTATCACGAAACTATCAAGCGTGCGTTAAGAATAGGTTAACAATTCCTCTCCGCTTCCTTTACAAACCGAGAGATAATTGCAACGTGTAGGTTTTGCCGAACGACATCCGTTCGTAAAGTTCCCCATCGCGAGTGAGGAGGCGGTCTTTACCGTTGAGATTTTTAACAGTGAATTTTGCTTCAAGCAAATTCGTAATTGGGTGGGTAATTGCAAGGTCTATAAGGTCGCGCGGCTCTTCATAAATATCCGACGCTCTGAAACCGACAGCATCTATTCTAGAACCGAATTTATTATAGAGAATACTGTAGGTCGTCCCTAACACCGGCTCGGTAAAAATAATAGAAACATTGATCATATAAGGTGATTGTCCTTGCAATGTCCTGCTTCGCAATTCCTTGCCTGTAATAACTGTTCCGGTATCCTTTAAATACTCCACAGAAGAAAAAATCCTCGTGTAGTTTGCAGAGATTGAAGCGTTCTCGAAATATGAGCCGAGGAAATTCAGCGATTTTCTCACTTCTAGCTCCCATCCTGAGTTTTCCGCATGGGGCGAGTTTTCCCACGTTCGTTGCTTCGTTGACATATATTCCACTTTATCTTCGATTGCGCCGCTAATGTTCTTATGGAAGTAGCTCAATGCCAATAATTCACCCGCCTCCGGAAACATTTCTACTCTCGCATCATAGTTGTGTATGAATGACCGCTCCAGTTGGTCATTTCCCAGTAACTCTTCTTTTCTGATAAAATCATACGATTGGGTAGGAGAGAGTTCGCGAAATTCCGGCCGGTTCAATGAGTGATAATATGCCGCGCGGAAATTCACCGCTTTGCTGAGGTAATAGGTGAGGTTCAGCGAAGGCAGTATATCAATGTTCTTCTTTTGAATTTTATCAATAGGGTCAGCCGGATTGGACGTCTTGTGAATGTTGATATTTTGAACTAAATTTTCCAGCCGCGCTCCTCCGGTAAACCGGAAGTTTTGTTGAAAGAGACTGAACGGGATATCCAGCATAGCATACGAAGCAAAAAGCTGCTGGTCCGCTTCATAGCTATCGGTTGGTCGGGATGATTCAGAAAACTTAAATCGCTTTGGTGAAATATTTTCCGGGGAATAAATTGTTTCCAGAGGCAGGCTGGCTAAGCTATCCATTTGCGGATTAGACCAGTTTGGCGTAAGGTCAAAATACCGGATGAGATAGTTCGTTTGCCGCGGTTCGTATAACGCGCCCGCTTTAATCTTAAAGCTCGAAATGAGATACGAAATATCGGAAGAGACTGAGAACGTTCTATCATTCAGATGCGCCCATGAACGTTTATTGACTGCTGCATCATACGCTACTGCTGTATCGGTAATCGGTCGGTAATATGTTATTTCTTTTCTGTCGGGGTCTTCCCTTCTTGAGGACGAAAGCGACGCTTTCCATTGAACTACTAATCCTCCAAGAGATGGGAAACGGTGGTCGCCGGAAAGCTGACCGGTGTATGCGGAACGTTGAGTCCAGGTAATGGTGGTTAATAAATTTCGTAATTCGGTATCGAGAAAATCATACACATACGTTCCAACGGTATTCGTCGCCGATTGGTTAAAATTATTCTTAAACATAATTTTGTGAATACCGTCAATCTGGTAGCTTGCGTTAGCAATCGCTCCCCAAAGGACTGAATTTTCATCATCGGCGCCAATGCGGTCGCCAAAATCTGAAATTACTTTTTCATTATGTTGAAATGTATTTCTGTACGAAAGCGCGGTGATAAGTCCTAGCTGCCCCAGCGAAGGATCTTCTCTATCAAAAATAACCCTATCGCCAAACGATAACGCAAAGGAAGTGTTGACCGGAGCGTTAAAGGATCGCGGCGACCAATTATTTGCCGCTTCGTGCGCGATTTGATTCCGGTCTTCTTTATCTCCCGGGTACGCGCGGCTGCCATCATCGAAGCCGAACCAATCGTTGCTGCCGCTTTGCGAGCTCAAAAATTTCTCCGATGTCGTAACAGAATTCATTGCTGATGAACCGCTCAGCTTAAACACAGTCTTGGAGGGAAAATCAAGAGTGTTTAATTGCACCAGCCCGCCTGAAAAATCACCCGGCAAATCCGGCATGCCGCTTTTGACGACAGAAGTATTTTCTAATAATGATGCAGGCAGCAAATCAAAAGAAAATCCTTTTTTCCCCGATTCGGTGCTTGTTACCGAAGCGCCGTCGAGCGTCGTGAGATTATACCTGTCTGTTACACCCCGCACAAATACAAACTTATTGTCAACTAAGGAAAGCCCGGTTACCCTTTTTAACGCATCGCCAGAGGTCGCGTCCGGCGAGCGTTTAATTTGTTCCGCGCTCATCCCGTCAGAAATTGCCGAAGATTCTTTTCGCTTCATCAATACCGCACTCTCGGTGTTATAGACTGCATCGGCAGTGATAACTACTTCGTTTGTTTGAATCGCTTCCGATTCCAGCGCAAGATTCATTGTCAAGCTTTTTCCCTTTTCGACGTTCACCGATTCCACCAGCTTGTTGGCATACCCTACCATGGAGAACCGAATCGTATATGTGCCTTCAGGGATATTTCTTATATGAAAATTTCCCTCTATATCCGTCGCTGCTCCAATAGTTGTATTGACGATTAAAACATTAGCGCCAACGAGAGGTTCTCCTGTTTGCTCGTCAATGATTTTGCCGGTAATTGAACCTTGAGAGAATAGGGAAGAAGATGAGAAAAAGAGAAGAGTGATAACGATAAAAAAGAAAGGGATTGCCTGAGAAAAATGTTTCATTACTACTTCCGAAAATTAATGAGGAGAATGAATGACTTGACACTGAATACCATGCTATGGATGAACAGAAATTAATGTTGAAGAAATCGTCCCTGCGAGGAGTTCATAAACTCCTGCATCAACGAAGTCAAAAAAAAAGGAAGCACAGGAATAATTTCCTCGCTCGATGAATAACAAACCCCGCGATCAATGAATCTAATATATCTTCTGCCTGTTAAGGTAATGTAGCCGAACTGTTAAGAAATTGTTAAATTGAAGGGGTACTTCAAAATGGAGAAAGGAGGTTGTCATTATTATTGCTTTCCAGATTCTTTTTCTTTACCTTGAGGCAGAATTTCATGAGGAACGATTGTTATGGCAAAACAATACAATATTTTGATTGCAGACGATGAGGATGCTCTCCGGAATGTTCTCGCATCGGAACTTGGAGATGACGTGTTAAACGTAAGCGCTGCATCCGATGGTGAGGAAGCGATTGCCTACCTAAAAAAACAAAAATTTCACCTAGCATTGTTGGATATGAAAATGCCGAAGCATACCGGCATTGAAGTCTTACATTATATCCATGAGCAACACTTGAATATTAAGGTGTATATGCTTACTTCGATGGACGATTTGACAACTGCTCTCGAGGCAAAAAAATTAGGAGCGGAAGGGTATTTACTTAAACCGTATAATATTGATGATGTGAAAGACCGGGTAAAAGAGGCATTGGGGTTGTAACGAAGAAATGAACTGTATCACCCCTTCAGGGTTCTGATATTCATTCCAAAAATCCTATAATAATCTCACCCCTTTCGGGGTTACTAAAAAGAATCCCCTAGGGATGGTAGTATTGATTGTAAGAATACCTGAATACATTGCTATACCCCTGAAAGGGCGTCATACATCCTCGCTCGAATTCTGGGATGTGAAATGAACCGATGAAAACATTGTCAATCAATGGCAAGGGCTTTCACCATTTCATCTTGCACTGCACCGTTGCTTGCCAAAATTTCCTTTTCATAAATGCTGAATTTTCCCCCTGTAAAATTGCTTACCACTCCACCGGCTTCCTCAACAAGTAAAGCGCCGGCTGCCATATCCCACGGATTGAGCGAAACTTCCCAGAACCCATCGTAACGACCGCAGGCAACATAGGCTAAATCAATCGCCGCCGAACCCATCCGGCGAACTGCCTGTGCCTTCATCAAAAAATTCACAAAACGTTCTACAGCATGGTTCGGATTTTCCGCGATGTTATACGGAAATCCTGTTACAAGAAGACTTTTCATCAACGACGTCGTTGCAGAAACATGAATACGCCTGCCATTCAGAAAGGCTCCCTTCCCTTTTTCTGCCGTAAACAGCTCATCGAAATTCGGGTCATAAATTACACCGCATAATATCTCTCCCTCCTGCTCAACGCCGATAGAAACGCAGAACACCGGAAGCCCGTGGGTAAAATTCGTTGTCCCGTCCAACGGGTCAATAATCCATTTTGTCTTTGATTTTCCCTGGCTGCCCCGTTCTTCAGCCAATATTTCATGCGATGGAAAATGCTTCTTGATAATTTGAACGATTAGTTCCTCCGATTTCTTGTCAACTTCAGTAACAAGGTTTCGTTCATGTCCCTCCTTTTGCTCAATTGTTTTGATTTTTCCGACACGTTGTTTCAGTAATTTTCCCGCTTCTTTTGCCGCTTCGATTGCAACGTTCAACATTGTTGTAAGCTTTCTTCTGTTATCCCGCTTTTGTGTAGTAATTTCATTAACCTCCCTGAAAACTTTTTATCAAACCTGAAACGCACTTTCACCGTGTTATCGTCGTAATCTTTCTTGATAATTTCCGCAAACTCATGGAGCTTGGAAATTAGCCTGTAGTCCGATGGCGTAAGCACTAACACTTCCTCCCGCAGCTCATGCTCGAGCGCTTCAAGAATTTTTTCCTTTAAACCTGATATGTTGATTCCCCGCTCTGCGGAAATGAAGACAGCATTCTCATATTCCTTCTTTAACGCGGTGAGCATCGCGCGGTCTTCAATACAATCAATTTTATTAAAGACCATCACCGTCGGTTTCTCCGATGCGCCCAATTCTTGAAGAGTTTCTTTCACAACATGAATATGCTCTTCAAAATGAGAATGGCTAACATCAACAACATGTAAAATTACGTCGGATTCTACCACCTCGGCGAGCGTACTTCTGAACGATGCAATGAGATGAGGAGGGAGCTTGCGGATAAACCCGACCGTATCCGATAATAAAATTTTCTTCGTTTGAGATATAGCAACCTGCCGTATCGTCGTATCCAGCGTGGCAAACAACCGGTCTTCTATAAAAACATCAGCCCCCGACATTTGCTTGAGCAGCGTTGACTTTCCCGCGTTTGTGTATCCAACGAGAGCCACGCGAGTCCAATCGTTGCGTTTCTTTCGTTGCTCCATTCGCTCGACGCTGATTTCCTTTAACTTTTCCTTGAGAAGGCTGATGCGTGTTCGCACATCGCGTCTGTCAACCTCAAGCTGGGTTTCACCGGGACCTTTCGTTCCAACGCCGCCATACTGTTTGGAGAGGTGAGTCCACTGCCTTGTCAGACGCGGAAGCAAGTATTGAAGCTGTGCCAATTCAACTTGAGTCATCGCCTCCTTTGTTTTCGCGCGGGAAGCAAAAATATCGAGAATGAGTCCGCTGCGATCTAGGATTTTACACTTTATCACCTTTTCTAAATTGCGAACCTGCACCGCCGATAAGTCATCATCAAAAATGACCATCTCTATCTTTTCCTGCTCGGCAAGCTGACCAATTTCAATCACCTTCCCGGTTCCAAGATATGTTGCCGGCTCGATAGAATCGCGTTCTTGTGTAATTTTATGAACGACTTCTACACCTGCCGTGTCTGCAAGCCGGATCAACTCATCGAGATACTCGCGAACCTGATGACGCCGCACCTTGTTCGTCACCAATCCGACTACGATCGCTTTTTCTATTTTACTCGTTGAGTGTAATTCCATCTATTTCAATTATTACAATACTACTTACTGATTAAACGCTTGTTGCATTTCTTTCCTGCTGTCGCGTGCGATGAGCATTTCGAGCAACGCTAACAACAAGGCAAGCACAATACAATGCTTCCAAAGTTCCACGCCAAGACGCGATTCCATGACAGTTTTTGGAGCTTCTTCAATCTGCTCAAGCATCGTGACCTTAGAGGCTTCAATACCGTAATGTTCCCAAAAACCTGTCAGTTGTTCCTCGTTGATTTTTCTTCCATCCGATTCTTTTTTATCGGTATTTACCACAATCAACGTCAATAATTCAGATTGATTCATGAATTGGTAGAAACCGGGCTGAAGAAGTTTTTTCAACCGGACTGTCAAGGTTGCACCTGTTTGCTTAAACCCGGATGAAGCCGGCTCGTTTCTTCCCGATTGGGAAACAAATTCCTCAACACCGTCGGGCGAAATCAGCTTATACATGCCCGAACGCAAAGCGATGGGTACATTTGGCAACGTTAGCGAGGATTCATCCCCCGTCGTAAAAGAAAAATGTGTCTTCCCTCTTGAAGAAACATAAATAGCCGAACGGTACATTAGCG
>SCUC01000144.1 GCA_004322375.1 Bacteroidota bacterium | reverse complement strand
GCACAAACGGAGTTGCTCAATCACTTGAGCTTCAATAATTGTTTTTTCGATTGAGCTAATAACCTGTGGCTCAGCAACGATTGTTTGAACGTTTTCTTCCATGATTATTCCGTTGAAACTGTTTGTTCGTTTGAACTTAATGCCGAGTGAAGCGTATGCCATGCGAGGCTCGCGCATTTCACCCGTGCCGGAAATTCAGCAACACCGGCAAATACCGTTAATTTTCCTAAAGATTCTACCTGCCCGTTTGAAGAAAGCTCGCCTTTCACTAACCGATGAAAGCTTTCGAACAATCGTTCTGCCTCATCTATGCTCTTCCCTTTCACTGTCGAGCTCATGACGGAAGCAGAGGCTTTAGAAATCGCGCATCCGGAGCCTGTAAAGCTTATGTCATTGATCATCCCGTCTGTGATTTTAAGATACAATACGTAATGATCGCCGCACAGAGGATTAAAGCCTTCGACTCTCCTATCCGCATCCTCCATCGGGCGAAAATTGCGCGGGTTTTTGTTATGGTCGAGTATCACTTCCTGATACAAATCCCGTAATTCATTCATTACGCGAAAATCTCCTTTACCCTGGAGATGCCATTGACGAGAGCATCAACTTCTTCCCGTGTGTTATACAGTGCAAACGAAATCCTCGCCGTAGCAGGAACTCCAAATCTCTGCATTACAGGTTGAGCGCAATGATGTCCGGTCCTGATAGCGATTCCTTCTCTGTCCAGAATCGTCCCGATATCGTGAGGATGCACGCCCTCTAGTGTAAATGAAATAACAGAAGCTTTGTGTTCAGCCGTTCCAATAATATTAATACCCTCGATAGCTGAGAGTCGCTCTGTAGCATATTCCAACAGCTCGTGTTCATACTCTTGAATGGATTCAAAATCGAGCGCTCCGAGGTAGTCTATCGCTGCGCCAAATGCAATTGTATCTGCAATATTTGGTGTCCCCGCTTCAAATTTATAGGGTAAATCATTATACAATGTTTTTTCAAATGTTACCGATTTTATCATATCTCCTCCTCCTTGATATGGAGGCATAGATTCGAGAAAACTCTTCTTTCCGTATAAAACACCAATGCCCGTCGGTCCAAACATCTTATGGCTTGAAAATGAATAAAAATCAGCATCCAGATCGCGCACATCTATGCGATAATGCGGCATTGCCTGTGCGCCATCAATGAGTACGGGAACGTTTTTGTTGTGAGCGATTTCAATCATGTGCTTGACAGAATTAACAGTTCCAAGCGAATTAGAAACATGAGCAAAAGCTGTCAATGTTGTTCTAGGAGTGAGAAGACGCTCATATTCTTCGACGATAATTTCCCCCTTATCATTGATAGGAATAATTTTTAACGTCGCCCGCCCTTCGCTGCAAAGCATCTGCCAGGGAACAATATTGGAGTGATGTTCCATTGTAGAGATTAAAATCTCATCACCCTCCCGAACATTCTGTCGTCCGAATGTCTGTGCTACAAGATTAATTCCTTCTGTCGTCCCGCGAGTGAAAATAATTTCCTCGTGGCTCGACGCATTGATATATTGCCGAACCTTTTCGCGGGTTTCTTCATATTCGTGCGATGCTTTCTCGCTTAAAAAATGAACTCCGCGATGAACATTAGCATTTGTTTTGGTGTAATACCGGCACAATGTATCTATCACCATTTTTGGCTTCTGGCTTGTTGCTGCATTATCCAGATACACTAACGGTTTCCCATATACCGATTGCTTCAGGATAGGAAAATCATTCCTGATTTTCTCCACGTCGAATGCCTGTTCTACTGCTATGGTATTTGTATTGCTCATGATTCTAGAGTTGTTGTGCGTCCTTCATGCAGCTGCTTAAAAATTAATTCATAGAGCTGCGTACGAAGCGCTTCGTTTGGGATCCTATCAATGACATCATTAGCAAATGCTGTGGTGAGAACATCACGCGCAAGCTCGTTGCTGAATCCCCGTGTGCGAAGATAAAATATTTGGTTTTCGTCAAGTTGTCCCACGGTCGCGCCATGAGTACATTTTACGTCATCTGCAAAAATCTCAAGTTGTGGCTTTGTGTCAATCGTTGCATCTTCAGAAAGCAGTAACGTTTTATTCGTCTGCTTTGCGTCGGTTTTTTGAGCGTCCTTGCGGACAAATATCTTTCCATTGAAAACACCGCGCGCTTTCCCATCAAGGATGGATTTATACAACTCATGACTTTCACAGTTCGGCATGGCATGGTCTATTGTCGTGTGATTATCAATAAGCTGCTCGCCTGTACCAAGGGAAAGTCCGTTTAGCGTACAGATTATGTTCTCGCCAATAAGCCTTGAAAGAACATTATTCCGTACAATAGCGCCACCTAAAGCTATAGAGTTCGATGTAAAAGCGCTCGCTGTATGCTGCTCCACGTGAATTGTAGCTATGTGGTATGCCCGTTCGCTTTCATGTTGCAATTTGGTATAATGTAACGTTGAACGCTCTGAAAGAACAATTTCCGTAACTGAATTTGTCAAATAACTATTCTTTG
>SCUC01000143.1 GCA_004322375.1 Bacteroidota bacterium | reverse complement strand
TAATGTTCAAGATTCACAGGTTTAACCTATTTTTTCAAAAGTATAAAAAGTTTTTGGTAAACCAAAAAACTATTACTTAACATTTTTCGTTCCTTCTATCACAACCACAAATTCTCCCTTCATCTTCCTGTTTTCAAAAAAATGAAATAATTCTAATGCTGCACCGCGATAGACTTTTTCATCTGGCATCGTCAGATTAAAGGCGACAGCTACTCTTCGTTCGTTTCCATATACTTCCACAATATCTCTCAATAATGGTACGAGCCTGTATGGTGTGTCCATAAACACCGTCGTTCTTCGTTCATTCCGAAATTGGCGTAGCTCCGTGATACGGCGATTACTTTTCGGAGAAAGAAACCCTGCGAATAAAAAAGAATCAATGGGAAAGCCGCAAAGCGTCAGTGCAGGCAGCAGCGACGATGCTCCGGGAACCGGCACAATTTTTATTTTCTGTTCGATAACCTTCCGAACAAGCATTTGTCCCGGATCGGAAAAGACCGGCGTACCGGCATCGGAGATAAGCGCGACATTGTTCCCTTTTTTCAATTGTTCTAGAATATGGAATGAGGCGGCAGATTCATTGTGCTCATTGAGTGTATCTAGAAATGTCGGCTTAATGCCGTAATGTGATAGTAACCGTTCTCCCTCCTTTCGTTCTTCACAAACAATGACTTCTACGGATTTTAAAATATTCAATGCTCGAATGGTAATATCATCATAATTACCGATTGGCGTCGCTACTAAATATAATATCCCTGTTGTGTGCTTTTCGTCCATCTACGTTCCTGTATGTCCAAAGCCGCCTTCACCGCGAGATGTCTCTCCCAGTGTTTCAACCCTGGTTATTACAACCTTACTTACAGGTGCGATAACCATTTGTGCAATTCTATCGCCGCGACGAATAAAAAATTCTTCACTTCCTAAATTTATAAGAATGACCTTTACTTCACCACGATAATCGGCATCAATTGTGCCGGGTGTATTCAACACAGTAATCCCATGCTTTGCGGCTAATCCACTTCTCGGTCGGATTTGTGCTTCGTATCCCTGGGGGATTTCAATTTGAAAGCCGCACGGAATAATTGCCCTCCCTCCAGCAAGAATAGATATGTCATGTTCGAGTGCTGCATGTAAATCCATTCCTGATGAATCAGGAGTTGCGTAGGAAGGGAGTGGAATATCATTGCCAAAGTGGCTTAAACATGCGATATTGATTTTCATTGTATTCATTTGATTTTTATATCTGAATATAAAGAAAAAATCTTAACATTTTCTTAACAGTATTAAATTTTCACAACATCCTCATTTTTTTGTATCTTTACAGCATAAAATGAAAAGCACATTTCCCCTATTACTTGTTTTGTTGTTCGTTTTTTGTTCTTGCAATCAGAATAGAAAAAGCAAAGATAGTATTCCCGATGACAGGTTCATCAATTTTTATACTGACTACCTCATCGTTAAAGAAGAAAACACGATTTTATCCTTCGACTCTCTTGCTGCAACAAAAAGAATTGACAGCATTTACAACCTTCATAACCTGACAAAGCAGCAAATTGAACATGCGCGAACAGAATACAATAAAGACCTTGCTCGATGGCAATCTATTTACGAAAAAGTTCTTGAAAATATT
>SCUC01000142.1 GCA_004322375.1 Bacteroidota bacterium | reverse complement strand
GGTGAATTATGGGGCTTGAACGATCATCATTACGATACAACGGCGAGCTAGCTCCAATAAACGGGACCACGGTAAACGATGAATCTTTCGGAATCTTGAGTTCCAGGACAGGATCGTTTTCAAGACCGGATAAAGAATTCATCTCTCGCGGAAAACTCAAATCCCCTTTATAGTCCGATTGCTCCGGAACAGGGATGAGCCCTTTATCTTTCAATTCTTGCCAGCGATCCGCGCTTCTCAAATCGCTTTTGCTTTCAAGAATTTTCCACTCATCCGAACTCTGCTGTGTGGATTTAGCATCAGGAGCTACTGCTTTTCCCTGCGCAAAACCATACGCGGCGCATACCACGAACAGTAACGAGAGTGCGGCAACAAACGATAACACGTTCCTTTGCCGGAATGAACAGAATAAAGTAAAATTCTTGGTAGAATTGTTATCATCGGAAAAATGACGATCGGTCCTCATAACAACTTCCTCAGATATAAAGGTTGTATAAAATGACTATAAAAATGGTTGAATTAATCAGGGGTAAAAATTTGTAAACTTGCGGTCTTGCGTGACGGACAATGTACTGCTGATTTCTTTTTAGCTGCGTGATAATTATCACGCAAGGAATTCCCTTAAGTAGATACCCCTTCCTCTTACAACAGTAACAAAACATTTGTTATTACTTGTCATAACGAAGAGAACTCCATTGTAAAGAATTTCCCAAATTCTCTTTATCCTTACACACCAAACAAGAATAAAACGAGAATTATTATACTAAATAACATTCTCTCGCAGCAACTGACTTTAAAAAGCGAATATAACTCCACTCAACCTGCTCCACCCAGGTCTCATGGTACGCACCTTTTTCCCTCAGTTAGAGAGCATGGTCCGCCCGATAAAATATAAATATTGATGTTGAAAGTAAGAACATGTACCGACAAATGCAAATACTTTTATCAAAAAATGTTTGTTTTCTCGCCCTCAACTAAATATTGCTTTTTTTAAGTAAAAAATAGAGGTTATTCAGGAAATAGCAACTACTTTGTTCTTTGAGCCTTTCCCTAAAACTATGGTTATTTCCCGTTTTGGTTTATGAAAATATTCAGATAAGAGCTCGATAACCCTTTCATTCGCCTTACCTTCAATCGGGGGAACTGCGACTTTTACCTGAAACTCGGTGTCATTTATTTTTACTACCTCATTCTTACGCGCGTTGGGCTTTACATGGACAGTTATCTTCATAATGAATAAAAAAGCTGACCCGGTCTGAATCAGCTTTATCTCCATTCTCTATTTTTTTTCAACGCTCAAACAAATCGGAAGATTTCACTACCTTCGATTGTTCCTTATTCACCTTCAACGGGAATGATTCGATTACCTTATCCTGCTCCAGAATACTCTGAGATACCGGCGATTGATACTTAATAGGAGAAATCGCATTCGTTTGCATCAACGTTAGCAATTCAGTTCCTTTTCCTTCATCCACAACGACTGCAATCTTCATTGCATTGTTGTTAAGGTATTTTTTTATCGCCGTATTGACATCTTCTACGGTAAGCGATTTCAATTCCCGGTCTATCCGCTCAATAAAATAGTCTGTGCCGTAGAATTCTGAATCCATCTGGTAGCCAAGTCGGCGGCTTAACGTCCCCGCCCATAATTTAGAATAGTAAACAACAAACTTTCGCGTTTTTTCAAAATCTTCTTTCGAAATTCCCTTCTCAACAAGATTCTTAAATTCATACAACGCGTTACGTATCGCGAAGTGCGTATTTTCCGGTTGAACAGGCCTCAGCCAGATACTAAAAAACTGTTGACGGAGAGGAGTGTTTAGCTCAGGAAACACGTTCCCCGACCCAACGCCTCCGACAAATTTTTCAATATAAGAATAGTCTCCGTAATTCAAGCCGCGGTCGCCGCGCAAGCGGTTCATCAATACGCCATTGAACGTTCGATGCTCGCCAAAATAAGAATTAGCGACAAGCAACGAATAGAAATCTTTGTCTTTACGCGTGAGTGGTAGCGGTTGTCCCATCGAAACAGCATACGCTCGCGAAGGTTTTTCAACAACCATGACTTCCAAATCGGT
>SCUC01000141.1 GCA_004322375.1 Bacteroidota bacterium | reverse complement strand
GCCGATTTCAAATTTCCACTCGCCGCGCAAACCGAAGAGGAGCTTCCAATTCTCACCCCTTGCTTCAGTTGCCATGAGACAGAAAAGCACTATGATGATGAAGTTCATTTTCAAACCCTGTGAATTAGCATTCGTAATTGTGTCGTAGATTGCATTGTTTTACCGACTGGAGTTTAAACCGAATGTCGTTTCTCCAAGCCTGCCTGCAAGCGCTGCGAACAGGGCTTCACTATCTTCAAATTCTGTCAACGATTCATTCATGAATATTGAAGGACTATTGAAGAGACTATAGACTAAGAATGCGCGGTAACGGATATTCGATGTTTGACCGGTTGTTGATAATTCAATAATCTTTGCTTCCAGCTCAGGGAACTGTTGCTTGGGAAAGTAGAGCTTTATTCTTCCGATATGCGCCAGAGTGGATGTTACCACACCTTCGTTTTCCGATTGAAGAGCAATGAGATACACCTTCGCGACGCGATTAAAATCGGTGTGCTGATAGCTGGCATAATCGGGGAAATACTTTTGCGCGTTGCCGGTATTAACAAAGAGCAGCATCAACGTTATTGATAATAAGAGATTCGTTTTCATGACTTGTTCCTTTCTTCGACTGTGGTTAATAGCTTGGTTGTTTATCTGCTATAATGTACGTCCACCGAAAGTCAAAGATGTCGCTATTCAGTCAATAATTGTAAAAATTTGTCATGATGAACGATCTTGCCACAAAAGTAATTTCCAAAACTTTCTAAAAGTAGCCTAAAATCCATCAAATCACTCTTAATAACGGCAATTCCAATAATTACAATAATCACAAGTAAATGAGCTTATATCCAATCCCATGAATCGTAAGAATATGCTTTGGCGTCTCCGGTTTATCTTCAATCTTTTGGCGCAGCTTCAAAATAAAATTATCCACTGTTCGCGAGCTGATAGATTCATCATACCCCCAGACATTCGTCAACAGCTGGTCTCTGCTCACTGTCTGGTTTCTATGTTGCCACAAAAATTTGAGTATTTCAAATTCTTTCGGAGTCATATCAACCGGCTTTTTATTTCGCGTAGCGTTGTAAGAAGAGAAATCAATTTCTAATTTTCCGATGGTAACTTTTTTTAACTCTTGCTGCGCGCTGCCTGCTGTTTCATTTCTCCGCAACACCACTTTCACACGCGCAAGAAGCTCGCGAAGCGAGAACGGCTTCGTGATATAATCATCGGCGCCAAGCTCTAACCCAAGAACTTTATCTATCTCTTCGCTCTTTGCCGTTAACATGATTACGGGAGTTCCAACTCCCTGCTCGCGTATTTTTTTTAGAACATCAAATCCCGATATTTTCGGCAGCATCACATCCAACAGGATCAAGTCATACGTATTCTGTGTAGCTCTCATGAATCCCTCCTCCCCGTCGCTTGCTACGTCAACGTTGTATCCATCAAGCTCTAAATTATCTTTTAAACCCGATTGCATTTTCGGGTCGTCTTCTATTATAAGTATTTGTGCCATGAATAGCTTCTCTTTACAGTATCAACATTCTTGATGATTGTTGTTTATCAATAGTTAAATCAATTTCATAAAATGATTCTAGCAGCCCACGACTTAAGTCGTGGGCTGCATCGGTCACATAGAACAAAAACAGATTCATCGGTTTTAACGTCTTCTCAACTCTCGTACGGAAATTCCAACCTAAACGTGCTTCCTTTCCCCGGCGCGCTTTTTACGATTACTCTTCCATTGTGCCCATCCATAATATGCTTCACGAGTGCAAGCCCAAGCCCGCTCCCTTTCACGTTATGCACCAGTCCGCTCGATACCCGGAAAAAGTTTTCAAATATTTTCTTATGATGCTCGGCAGCGATTCCGATTCCCTTATCCTCAATCTCGACAAACATTGTTTTCCCCGATACACCGGTTGCAACGCGAATCTCTTTGGTTGAACTGCTATATTTAATAGCGTTATCAAGTACATTCATAATCGCTTCCGCGATTGCTTCCTTGTCCCCTTGCATGATGGGAAGCGATTGCTGCAATTCCACTTTTGTTTCAAATCCCTCCGATTCAAGGTGATAATAATATGTATCGAGAATCTCTGAAATTATCGAATTTAAGTCAATTTCATTGGAATTATACTGTTTCTTCCCCGCCTCCATTTTGGAAAAATCTAAGATATTATTGATAAGACGGGTTAGCCGTTCCGTCTCCTGAAGGATCGTGCTATAGTATTCCCGTTTCTTCTCCTCTTGCTTGATTCTATCCATCTCAAGTGTTTCTGCGTACATGCGGATGAGCGAGAGCGGCGTCCGCAGTTCGTGCGAAACATTAGATACAAAATCCGTTTTCAACCGGACAAATTCCATCTGACGTTTTATATTACGATAGACAATCCAAACACCTATAGCTAACACGATGTCAAGCAAAATGATTAACACTAAATTTCGCCGGAACCGGGACTGAGTGATTTCTTCGATAGATTCGCCCGTAAGCGCAATGCCTAGATAATAATTCGGAAAGAGCCAGAGTTGCTTCTGTTGCTTCATCTCGTTCGCTTGAAGCGACGACGTTGAAAAAACAGGCTGCTGCGCGCCGGTCGTTGTAACAGCAAGAACAAATTCCTCCGCGGCTGCTTCCCGAAGCTTCGCAGAAAGAATTTCGCGGATAAATGTTTGCTCATCGAGGATAATGGTAACAACGGTCTGTTCTCCCGCGCCATCGCTTGTGACAAAAACAAGACCGAGAGATTCTTCTCTCTTCTCCCGACCTATTTGAATTGGCTCCAGCTTACGGTATTCAACTTTTTGATAGCGAAGCACCCGTTCAATTTTTTCTTTGTTAGATTGTAGCGCTTGCGCAAAGCTAGACTCCGCACGCGAAAGAAAAATATTATTCTCTGAACTTGAAAAGAATCTGTTATCCCCCAATGAAGTGTCTGTAAATACGATTGCCTGTATTGAAGAATGTTTTTCTAAAAACTGCCCGACCATATGCTTGAGAGAATCCTGCGACACATGTTTATTCTCATTGGATAAAATGCCTAAGCTGCTCGACCAGTTCGTCACAACATCCAGCGCGTATTGATTGAGAGAAAAGAGAATAACATCTAACTGCTGACGGTATATCGAAGCAATCAACTCCTCAGAAGTGCTAATGGAATTTATCTCGTACCCCGAATAAAAAATCGCCGGCAACAACACAACGAGGATGAGAATCAAAAATAATTTTTTCAGAGCGCCGGTCTCTTTCACGGTAGGATGCGTACTCTCTTAGAGAATGTAACTCAACTGCATAAGTAACTATAATATACGCTGATGCGGAGAAATAATCAATCACAAGTGCAAGGTGCAATTCACTTAGACAAATAGAATCTGCTTACCTCTACAGATGCAATTTATTTATAGAAGAGAATGAGTTGCACCGTTCCATCTCTTAATAAACGCTAAAATTACGCTGTTTTAAATAAAAACAACAGGATATACAATCACTCCTATGTAACACCAACCATTTTCTGATACTCAACGTCATTGCGACGTTTCTTAGTGGAATGAATAATTGCATGTACATTTGAAATTGGTACCACGGTATTTCTTCCAAAGTCTTGCCCAAAAAATCATTGTTTCTTACATACCAAACCTTTATTTTATAATGCTGACACAGCAACGAGTATTGAAGTAGAAACCTTAAAATTCAACTTTTCAAAATATAAAAAAAATTATCATTTGGATATTTGGTATTAGTTTTTGTTTAGATTTTAGATATTCGTATTTAGGATTTTTTTTCAAGCACAATAGTTCTGCGTATCACAAGTAATCCCTCTATAAAGTATAACTCAACCATATTGATT
>SCUC01000140.1 GCA_004322375.1 Bacteroidota bacterium | reverse complement strand
ACCTACTACTCACTCACTACTCACCAATTAACCAACTCACCATGCGGTCCCCGACCGGATAACCGTAACAATAATCCATCCGATAATTAAAGCAGCGAGAATAAAAATTCTATACCTTGTTTGTCTTGTCATAGCTAAGGTTTCTTGATTTCTTTCGGAGTATTTTTGCTTAGGGCAGTCGCTTGGAATACTAATTTCCCTGCCGAATTTGATTTCACCCAATACGCCTCCATCGGCTCGATTGAAGCTGCTTCCGTATATCCTGTAGCCTGCGCAAAGCCAAAGTATTGAGAGGTGATAATTCCGGATGGAATTTGCATAATTGAACCAACTGCGACAGAAGACGAAATAGAACCGATAAGATTCCATCCGGCATCAACATAAATTGTATCAAGCGATTTCGCAATCCCGCTTATGCTCACATGCTGTGTGTCTGCGAACTTTAACCAGTACCCCATGCCGCCTATAAGCGAATCTGTTTGAAGATACCCCGCTCCCTGCTTGAACGAAAATGCCATTGAAACTGCAGTCGGGAATAGGCTTTCTGTTTGAGCATCATCTGTCAACAACGGTAGAGAAACTAAATTCCAGCTTTGCTCAATTGCATATTGGTTCGTGACGACCGACGCGGTGGTAAACGAACGCACGGTTGAATAGGCGCTCGCACCGGCTGCATTTCTCGCACGCACTTTCCAGAAATATTTTGTATTAGAAGAAAGTCCACTTACCTGTTTTGAAGAATCTGCTATCGTCGTGTCATCAAAAACAATCTGCGTAAAATTTGTATCCAAGGAAACGACAAGCTGGTATGTCGCCGCGTTCGCTGCTGTATTCCATAATAGCCATGGCGAAGTAAACTGATTTGTCGCTCCCTGAACAGGTACAACTAACGCCGGTGCAAAGGGTAACGCAACAATTGTCGTAAATTTCCTTGAACTTGAAGCTGCACCGGAACCTCCTGCGTTAATTCCGTTCACTCTCCAATAATACGCGGTGTTATTCAACAATGAAGTCAGTTGTATTGATGTACTATCGCTTGTGGTATCAAGCACAATGAAAGTGAATGAGCTATTCGAAGCGACAAGAATCCGGTACGATGTTGCATACAGAGAAGCATTCCATTCTAACTGCACAGGTATAGGCTGGTTTACTGCATTATTTTCAGGAGATAGCAGCGTGGGAGCGGCAGGCGCAGCTATAACCGTTGTAAACATTCTTACCTCAGACCAAGCTCCCCATCCGGCAGTATTTTTCCCTACTACTCTCCAATAATATTGTGTCAAGTTACTTAATCCTGTTACTGTTTTGCTTGTGCCTGTTAATGTAGAATCATTATACACAACGCTTGCAAAATTGGAATCGAGCGATACATGTAAACGATAGGTTGTCGCACCGGGAGTAGCATCCCATTGCAACGAAGCATTTTTTGCTACACCCGTCGCGCTATCGGCTGGTGAAACCAACTCCGGGGCAAGCGGCGGCATCTCGACAAACAAAACACCTGAAACATTGTCGCTTCCATCCCACATGCCGCCCCCGTTTGTGCTATAGCCGCCGTAGAGATATGCGCCGCCGTTATATTGGTAGCGATACCCATAATAATACACTCCGCGCGGCAAGGTTGAGCCAAAAGTTTTCTGGTACTCATCCCCTGTACCGGCGTCAACATTAAATATCGCAGGAAGCCAGTTCGACCATGTTGCCGGATTGGTGTTCGCCGTATCATACCCCAGCCACGCGCTAATGCCGGCGCCCGCGCCCGTTGTATCGGTTATTTCAAAAGCATAGATTCGTCCATAAGTTGTTGCATTGCCTCCGAGACTAATAAACGCAGAGGGGGGCCATTGCAAATTTGTGAATGAAACACCGGTCGTTCCATACGTAGCATAGTTTCGTAATGTCGTCGCGCCTGCTTCCGATGTTGTATTCGAATCATCAGGACATGCATCATAGGTGGCATTTGCATTCTCTACACCCGTCAAGTAAAATTGATACGCGAATCCCTCAGGATTACCCAAAGCAGTTTTCAGCACGCGCCCTTCCACCCATCCATCTTGGAGAAGTGAATCTGAAGTAATATTTTCTCCATACTCGCTACTACTTAACGGACTTCCTACGCCATTCCACCAGCCAAAATCGCGCGAATGTAATTCAGCATATCCCTGGAAATGTCCGCGAAGGATATAATCAGGTAAATCCCTATGGGCATAGACGATATTTCTCGACCAACTCTCAGACGAACCTCCGCCATACTTCGCCATAACGAGAAATGCCCAGTTCATTTCCGTTGTAGCAGTAATATCCGCGCCGAAATAAAAATACTCTTCATCTTCAGAGATATAAACTTTTTTCGCCCTCGCTCCATCCCACCCTGCAGCAGTGTCGGCAATAATATGAGGATCCCCCCAAACACCGCTACCTTCAAATGTGCCATCCATTATCGGATGATTGCTGATAAAAATTGAAAACGTGTCGGCAACGCTCAAGCCCAATGGGTCGGTTACTGTGACAATAATATTTGATGTCGTCCCTGAATCGGATGTTGACGGAGTTCCTGAAAGCACACCACCAGAAGAAATACTTAACCACACAGGATTACCGGAAAGTGCGTAGTCAATTGAAGTATTATTCGGGTCTCCCGCCTGAACTTGAAACTCATAAGGAGTATTGATATATCCAGTTTGCTCCTGAATTGTCAAAATATACGGGTAATGATTAACATCCTGAGTTGTATCGGGAACATAAATTGCATATCCCCTGGGCGGAGCCCACAGCTCAACACGCCCATCTCCCGCAGACGTTTTATCTATCGCTCTACCGATATAATCTCGAAATACTGTATTCGGATAATCGCTGTCCACCCAAACGCCAAGCCATTGCGTCGGGTTATCATTCAGGACTAAATACACGGCAGGTTTCCCGCTGCCGCCGTTTCTTCTTGCTACATAGAGATCATGGGAGATATTATCCTGATTGCCATCGCCGCCTACATAGTA
Source organism: Bacteroidota bacterium (assembly GCA_004322375.1). Taxonomy (GTDB): domain Bacteria; phylum Bacteroidota; class Ignavibacteria; order UBA10030; family SZUA-254; genus FW602-bin19. Next base: position 480 of record SCUC01000140.1, on the reverse strand, counting down.
GGGACCCAAACCATCGCGTTTCGTTGTTCCGCCATAAAGAAAATTTTGTCGTATCCAGATAAGAGTATCTATCTTTCCCGCCAACCCATAGGCAAAATAATCTCTAAACCATACGCATGGTCTCCCTTCAGAAAAAATGATATACGCGTATGCCATATCTTTGTTGGTAAGAATCGGGTCATGTCCGTTAGCATACGTTCCATCATACTGTGTTCTATCCATATCATGGTTTTCTACAAAGGTCGAAACATCTAATCCCGATATGCCGCTATTCACCAAGCCCGCGCCATCTAAATTTGTCATCCAGAATGAGCCATCGGTCGCGTTGCACATATCTTTCAATGTATATCGCAACGGAAAATCGAACATCGAAACATCTCCTCCAAAAACATTCTGTGTCCAGTGCAGCCAGTTACCGATTTCCGAAGTTCCACCGAAATACTCTGCAACCGCGTAACCACCCGGATTTGCCCCTTGAAG
>SCUC01000139.1 GCA_004322375.1 Bacteroidota bacterium | reverse complement strand
TATTCTCTTTCTTCTTCCACCATATTACAAGAATTTCGGAAAGAGAATAATAAAAAGCCCAAAGCTATATTTCTATGATACGGGGTTGGTTGCCTTTCTTACAGGAATAGAAAGTGAAAAGGCGTATGAACGAGGTCCGATGCAGGGGGCATTATTTGAGAATTATATCGTTTCCGAAATAATGAAACGTGAAATACATAACAATACTCACTCAGACCTATTTTATTACCGGACAAATCACGGTGTGGAGATTGACCTTATTGTTGACAAAAAAGCATCGCGGGAATTGATTGAAATAAAAAGTTCTGAAACATTTCGACCGGAGATGGTAAAGGCATTGGAACAATTTAAGGGAAACGTTGAACAGGGTTTTCTTCTCTATAAAGGAAAGGAGATTCGTTACACGGAAGACATCCGGGTTGTACATTATTCTGATTATTTGAAATAGCTTTGTCGCGAAAACACAAAAGTTACATATTCGCAACACGTACATGCGCATCACACATCACACACTTAAGTTCTATCACCTAAGCTCTATCACCTTTCTCTGTCTCACAAAAAACTCTTTGAGAATAGTACCGCATGTATCTTCAAGCACCCCTCCGATGGTATGAACGCGGTGGTTGAGGCGCGGGTCGTTTGTAATAGTATAGAGGGAAGTACAAGCTCCGGCTTTGGGGTCGTACGCGCCGAAGACGAGAAGGGGGAGTCTTGCCAGCACGAGCGCTCCCGCGCACATCGTGCATGGTTCAAGCGTGACATACATTGTACAGTTTTCGAGTCTTCTGTTTTCCAGATAGGTTGCTGCAGCCCCGATAGCGATGATTTCAGCATGGGCTGTCGGATCTTGCAACATTTCGATTTGGTTTGAACCCTTGCCAATAACGATTCCCTCATGAACGATAACCGCTCCTACGGGAACTTCGTTTCGCGTAAGAGCATTTTCTGCTTCGCGAAATGCTTGCTGCATCCAATATTCGTGAGATTTATTCATAAAAATTCCAATGTTCAAAAAAATTAAATTCTAAAAGCAAATAGCTTGAATTATTTCATTGATGTTATAACGAAAAAGATTGAAGCGGTAGGTATGAGCAATTGTTCGAATCCTTGCGGGATTGTTATTCCGAGAGAAGCGAATCCGCGGCAGACGGACACACCTTTAACGTAATACGATTTTGAAGGTTAGTCCGCCAGCGGCGGATTCACTACGCTTCGCTCCGATCAGAATGACAAAATGGGGTTTTGCAAAGATTTATTTAAAAGAAAGTAAGCTGAAAATTGAATATTGAATATTATTTGTGATTTATTTTTTGAACTTTGGGATTTTTCTTTCCGAAAACATAGGGAATCGCGTCGGCTATTTTTTCGATGCTGATTATTTTCAATCCCTTTTTTATTTTCTCCTGAATTTCTGTTAAGTCCTTCTCATTTTCTTTGGGAATAAGAATTGTCGTTATACCGTTGCGTTGCGCTGCAATCAGCTTTTCATTAAGTCCGCCAATAGGTAAAACGTTACCACGCAAGGTAATTTCACCTGTCATCGCCACATCGTTTCGGGCAGGTTTATTGGAAGCTGCGGAAAGAATTGCCATTGCCATTGTGATGCCCGCCGACGGTCCATCTTTCGGAATCGAGCCTTCAGGAAGGTGAATGTGGACTTCTTTCTTTTCATAAAAATTTTCTGCAATACCGAGATCTTTCGCGTTGGAACGAATATAGCTCAACGCTGCAGCGGCAGATTCTTTCATGACATCGCCAAGCTGCCCGGTAAGGGTCAGCTTTTCCGTCCCGGTCATGATCGTGGCATCAACGCTAAGAATATCTCCGCCTACGCTCGTCCATGCAAGTCCTATGACGGAGCCGATGCGTCTCACCTTATCGCTTTTTCGCTCTCTGAATTTAGGAACGCCGAGATACTTTTCGACGAGGGCTTCGTTGACGTTCACGGGTTTGTTTGTTGATTGTTCTTTCGTTACGACAATATCCTTCGCTACTTTACGGCAAATAGAAGCGATTTCTCGTTCAAGATTTCGAACTCCTGCTTCACGCGTGTATTCCCGAATTATTTTATTAATGGCTTTATCGGAAAACTTTACGCCTTCGGCTGTGAGACCATGTTCGCTCAGCTGTTTAGGAAGTATGTGCCTTTTTGCAATCTCCTTTTTATCGTATTCGAGATATCCGGGAAGCTCGATGATTTCCATCCTGTCTTGAAGCGGCAGGGGAATATTATATCGCACGTTTGCAGTGGTAATGAACATGACGTGCGATAAATCATAATCAACTTCAAGGTAATGGTCATTGAACGAGACGTTTTGCTCAGGGTCGAGAACTTCGAGCAGAGCAGACGATGGATCGCCGCGGAAATCCATGCTCATTTTATCTACTTCATCCATCAAGATAACGGGATTGATAACGGTTGCCTTTTTCATAGATTGGACAATTTTTCCGGGGAGCGCTCCAATGTACGTTCTCCGGTGTCCTCTAATTTCCGCTTCGTCACGAACACCGCCGAGGGAAATACGCACAAATTTTCTTCCTAACGCCCGGGCAATTGATTTTCCCAGCGAGGTTTTACCTACGCCGGGAGGCCCGACAAAGCAGAGAATCTGTCCTTTTATTTCCTTGACTAAGTTTAACACGGCAATATGCTCAAGGATTCTATCTTTCGGTTTTTCCAGCCCATAATGATCTTCATCTAAGATACTCTGCACATGCTTGATATCGAGATTATCATCGGTGCGTAAATTCCAGGGCATGGCGAGCAGCCAGTCAATATAATTCCTGTTGACGCTGAACTCCGGTGAAGCAGGAGGGGTCTTGCGGAGCTTGGCAAGTTCTTCCAATGCTTTGTCCTGCACTTCTTTGGGCATGTTAGCTTCGTCAATTTGCTTTTTAAGCTTTATAAGCTCCGGGGATGCTGCGTCATCTTCTTCAAGCTCGTCTTGCAAGACTCGAATTTGTTCTTGAATCAAAAATTTCCGCTGGGATTTTTGGATGCTCTCGTGAACCTTCACGTCAATATCTTTTTCCATCTTGAGTAAATCAATTTCCGAGCTAAGAATCTTGACCAGCTCATAATATTGCTCTCTCAGTGTGTTGAACTGAAGAATTTTCTGCTTGGTCTCAACATTTTGAACAATGTTCGCGGCGATGTAATACAATTTCCTGCGCGGGTCTTTGATATTTTCGAGAGCGGCGAATGCTTCGGGAGGGATGTTTCGACTTATGGGTACGTACTCGCCAAACAGCGTTGTCGCGCGGCGGGCGAGCGCGTGAATTTCATCTACAATCTGGTCGTTTTCCGGCACAAGGTTGATATTCACTTCAAGAAAATTGGGATTGGGAAGAAATGAGTGAATAACGCCTTGAGCAATTCCATCAACGACGATTTTAATTAAGCCGTTGGGCAGCTTGAGCGTTTGTGTTATTTTTGCAAGCGTGCCTTCACGGTAAAGGTCATTTTCTACCGGTTCATCCACGGATGGGTTTTTCTGGGCGACAAGAAAAATGTACTTGTCGCGTTCCATGGCGGCGTAGGTCGCCCTAAGAGAGGATTCTCTCCCTACAAGAACGGGAAAAATGGTGTATGGGTAAACAACCACATCCCGCAGTGTTAGCACAGGGAGATGCGTTGGAAGCTTGCCGGTAGTATTTTCAGGTTGAATTGTATCGGGTGATTCAGATTTCATGGATATTCAATTGTTTCGAATGCAGAGTTGATAAGAGACTAAGGATCGTTCTAAAAACTTTGGAGTTTGTCATGCCTAATCCTAAGAAGCATTTGGTGAAAGACCCATAGGGAATGGCATACAGTCCGAGTTTTTGAACCACTAATGAAATATACAAAGATGATAGACGTGAAACAAAGTGATGAAGATTTGATATTTGAGGAAAAATCCCTACTCTATATGCCATGAAAAATCAAAAGATAACAAAGTCTGGGCAGCGACATGAATCCTCAATTGTTGAAAGAGGCAAGACAATTCGCTTTATGGAGTGGATTTTCTATGGAATTATTGCGTGTTCAACACTGCTCATCCTTCCTGATGTAAACGATAGTACAATTCTGAAGCCGTATGTCGTGTTCATCGGTTGCGCGATGCTTTGCGCGTTCGGATTTTACTGGTTGAGCGCGCAAAAAAAAATTACGGTTACACTTTCTTTTATTCATTTTGCTGCGTTGGGGCTTATACTTGCAAGTATTCTTTCTCTTGTTCGGGCGTACAATCTTCAACTCGGATTTCAAGGGGTACTATTTCAAACAAGCGTGATTATGATGATGTTTTTCGGTTCTTTCCTTTTCCGGGATACAGAGGCACAGCAACGATTGATTCGCGCAATATTGATTACAGGAGTGTTTGCCTGTATTGTCGGTGCAGCACAGGCATTTAACATTTTGCAGGGGCGGATGACGATTTTAGCTTCAGGAAGAGATGTAATCTCGACATTAGGGAACTCAACGTACTTCGCGGGATTTCTTGTCATAGTAATTCCGTTTGCATTGGTACAGTTAACAGAAAAGAAAAAGATTTTACTACGCGGGGTATACGCGCTTTTACTTCTTACGATGCTATTCTTGCTTCTTAAAACAGAGTCAAGAATCGGTTGGGCAGCGGGCGTTGCCGGAATTCTTGTCTTTATTTTTTTACGATTCAAAAATAAGAAGGTGAAATGGGGTCTCATTCTGTTAGCGTGTACCGGGGTCGTTATACTGGGATTGTTGTTCCCGGATATTGTGAGAGAACGGCTTTCAGGGCTATTTGAAAAGAATCCTCACTCGTCATTCACAAGGCGGCTATTTTTTTACGATGGAGCCTGGCAGGCATTTCTATATTCTCCTGTTCTGGGGAATGGCGCAGGCAATTTTATCCTTTTTTTACCACGGTTTCGTTCTCCTGATTACTGGATATACCAATCTGAAGATATCGTTCCTCATGCGCACAATGAAATCCTTGAACTTGCTTCTGAAACAGGGATACTTGGTCTGATTGCATTTACTCTAGTTCTAGTTTTTTTTGCAATCATTGTGAAGAGAAATTTAGACTCTTCTCAAGGGCAGGAACGAACAATGGCGGCAGGGCTTCTGGCTGCTGTAACTTCCGTTTTACTAGATAATGTGCTTAGCCTCAATCTTCGCACTATTCCGGTAGCAATATTATTTTGGGTTATCCTCGGGCTGCCACGAGCTTCAGCAGGTACATTCCAAATTTCTAAAGAGATAGTCATTCCGCCGATAATGAAACGAGCACGCTGGCTCTCGTTTATTCTCCTTGCCGCCGTACTTGTGTGGATGATTCGCAGCTCCATCGCAGACTATAATGCTGAGCGAGCGATTATTGAAGGGAATATCTCTTCATGGAGAAAGAACGAAGCCGACGCTGTGGAGAAATATAAAAAAGCATTATCGTATGATTCAACTCATGGGTTAGCGAGATATTTCCTTGCTGCAAGTTCTTTGCAGCTCCAACGGTATGATGAAGCGCGTTTCAATGTTTCAATATTAATAAAAGATTATCCTTATTACCCGAAATCATATCTCATTGCGGCGCTTTCTTCGTTTGAGCAAGAAGATACTGCGGTTGCAATTCAAAACATCAAGCGGGAGATCGAGCTTGAAAATTCTCCCCAGCCATATTATTACTATGCCTATTTTGCGGGCAAGTCAGGAGACAAACAATTAGAACGAGAGCTTTTATTTACCATGCTTGAACGAAATATCGAAGGGAACACGGTTGAGTTTGTAGAACGGGGAATTGAACAATTGCAATTTCTCTGTTCAACAGACAGCCTACGCAATGCGTACCTGAAGGTATTGAGAGAAGTTCGAGAGAGATTCGCGGAGGAATCCTCGATTCAACTTATGGTGGCAGAAAGTTTAATCAAGTTGGGGTTGAAGGATGAAGCAACGAGTATCGCGAAGGATGTAGAATCGAGGGAAGAAATCAAACCGGAAATTTTCAGACGTTTGAATGAGCTGAAAGATAGTTTAGCGAGTGTTGACTCGACACGAACCGGAGAATAAAAGCAGTAACACGGGAATTGATTTTCTGATAATGGTCTTCAGTTTCTCTAACCTCGAAAAGAACATCTGCAAAGCCCCATTGGTGTCATTCTACCGCCTTTGGCGAGCCTTGTCAAGGACGGGAATCCCAATTTATGGGGGTGACCTACAGTTCGTAGAAAGAATCCAGAAGTCTTGAATAGAGAGCAAAATGACAGGCATTCCACCAGAGGCGGATTCGCTCCGTTGTTAATGACTAATGTCTTTCTGTTGCAGTTGAGGACTGAAAGTAACGTTTTCATTACCTTTACCCATCCCTATCCCTTCCCTACTTTGTAGGGAAGGGCAAAACGAATACCAGAGAATTTGATGCGCGTTGGGGGGATGGGTAAAGGCAAAGTGCTTAGCTCAATTAATATTGTTATCAACATGAATAACAATGGCTTACCATTGCTTGAACTCAGAATGACACCATGGGACTTTTAGGACAGTTTCAAAGACCTATAGGGAATAACGCCATGGAAACTTTTCGGTAAGTTTTTACGACTATGATTCCACACGGCGAGGACGCCTTGTGGAGCGCTTGGGGTTGTTTTTGTCAACCTCCGGGTTAACCTAGCATGTCTTTGCAAGTAATTGCAACTTTGGCTATATTTATGTCGAACATTGCCCGATGGTGTAATTGGTAACACACATGACTCTGGATCATGGTAGTCTAGGTTCGAGTCCTAGTCGGGCAGCAGGAACAAAAAAACCCGTCTCTCATAGCTAAGACGGGTTTTTTTAAGGCATTTGAAAGTCAAGTAAGCAATGGCCCTATCGTCTAAGGGTTAGGACACGGCCCTCTCAAGGCCGCGATACGGGTTCGAATCCCGTTGGGGCTACTTGTTATTTTTGATTTTGGATTTCTGATTGCTGATTGGATATTTAAGAAAATCAGAAACGCTTATTCTTTATCTTACCAACAACATTTTCTTTACATTACTATAGGACAACATGCCATGTTGTCCTACAACAGCTAACTTATAGTAATACACTCCGCTGGGCAATCCGCTTGCATTCCACACTTGAGACTTGAAACCTGTAGCCTGAAACTCATCAACAAGCGTAGCTACTTCTTCCCCTAATGTATTATAGACTTTCAACGTTACATATGCATCTTCGGACAACTGGTAGCGAAGAACAGTCGAGGGATTAAAGGGGTTAGGATAATTTTGGTCGAGTCCGAATTCTACAGGTTTCCCCGAAGTAATAGTTCCCTCAAAGCGTAACGAAAGATTTTCTGATTTACCAATTGTTGTGGAGCCACGGTTTGTCAGTGGAACAATTCCTTTATCAGTTTCAAGATTCCAAGCTCCTACTTCGCCCTGTTTTACAGTCCATTCAATTGTGACCGGGTATGTAGCCGACTGAAACCGAATTGGAAATGTTTGTCGTTCCTTATCCGGTATTTCCAAAGAGCGGTGAGAAGCAAACCGCGCGTCAAAAGCGCCCTCAGGAGGAAGCGGGGGCAGCTCAAATTGTTCGAGCGATATTGCAGTTCTACGATTATTTCCAAAGTAAAGTACTTGCTTGCGCCCGGCATTATCTTTTATCACGAGCGAGTTCATATTCTCAAGTGATGCAACGGCGTTTTCGGCAGCAGCGGACTTTGAGAAGTTGGAAAGAACAAATTTACCGGCTTGCGATGTCTTCACCCAATATGCTTTTCCCGGCTCAACGACTGAAGCCGGCTGATAGCTGCCATCAAACGTATAAAACGGAGTTTGAATAATTCCTGTCGGAATAGTTTTTATTTTTGAGAGTGTGAATGGTGCAGAGATGGAGCCGAGAATGTTCCATTTTGCGCCAACATCCAGTGTCTCACGATGGGTGCTTGTGCCGGCAATTTCAACGGTTTGCGAGGAATCGAATTTAAGCCAATAGCCCGTTCCTAATTGCAAAGAATCTGCATTGGAATAGCCTCCGCTGTAAGCAAATGCAGGAGAAGATGCAGTTGGAAAAAGAGCCGAGACGCTTTTATCAGGAACGTTGAGAGGGACCGAAACTAAATTCCAATTCGTTTGAGGCGTTACGGATACTGTATCCGGTCGGTCGGAGGGACCGAGGTAGAAATCATCAATATACCAGCCATCGGCAACATTGGACGCGTTGGTTACTAAACGAAAACGAATATTTACCGTGAAGTTTGCATAGGCTGAGAGATCGAACCGTTCCGTTATCCAATCATCCTGGTTTCGCTCGCCATCCTGCCATTGCGGGTAAACGGTTTGATTATAGACTTTCAGGTTGATAAAATTTTGTCGTTGGTCTTTGCTTATCTCGATAAAAGCGAAATCTGCAAACGCAACGAATGCTGCATGTTTAAATTCCAGCATCGGTTTGCTTCCGAGAATAACGGGGGGCATAACAATGTAGGTTGTCGTATTATCGTTGTAAAAGCCGAAAGGGGAATCGGCGAGCGACTGTGTGCCGCTTGCGGCAAAAAAGTCCGTTACATCCCACGTTCCGGTGCGTTCATACGAAGAAACAGAGGTTTCAAACCCTTCTGAAAGGATGTAGGAGGCTTTTCCATACGCTGTGATTGTTGAAGTTGCCGTACTGTAATGACGGGGTGTTTCGTTATCTCGCGCCTTAATGTAATAAGAATGGTACCCGGAAACAGAATCAAGAAATGTTCTGCTTTGCCCTGTATCGGCGGCAGTTTGGCTTATGCTATCGGCAAGCGCTCCATCTCTGTATATCAAGATATAGGCAAGATCGTTCAAGGGAGTATTATCAACTTGCCGGGAGGGATTCACCCATGAGAGCAAAACGCCTTCAACATTATCTGCGGCAACAAACGAAGTCGGCAGGTTTGGCGTTGAATGCCCGCCTGCGTATGCGCCGGAGGTCATCAGCGAGCTGGAATCTGTCCCGGATACCGCGTTAATCGAATATGTATAAAACTGGTGAGTAGTTAAGCTGTTATCCGTATAGCTTTCCATTCCGGAATCAACTTCTGCGATAAGAGCACCATTACGGAAAACGTGAATCTTGAAATTTGAAATAGGATTGCCATTGTTAAACGTTGTAGGGTCATTCCAGGAAAGCGCCATGCTTGTTGGAGTTTGATAATCGCTGTATGTTGTGAATGACGTTGGCGGTTTCGGTCCATTAAGATTGATATCAACAACGTATAATCCTGAAGCCATATCGCCGATGATGATTTTACCGGAAGGGAAGAACGGGTACGTTGACCATGCGCCATCATAATCAGTCGGGTCACCGCTGGGGTAGGTGTCATACCCGCCAATTTC
>SCUC01000138.1 GCA_004322375.1 Bacteroidota bacterium | reverse complement strand
AAGATAAAATAATTTGTTCGATCATTACATCATATTCAAATATTGCCTCGTTACCTATGTCCACACCCAAAGAACGCGATTACATCCTCGGCACACACGATGACGAAATAGAACGGCTCGGCTTACAACACCGGGTTTGGCGACCGAAAGTTCTTGAATGCTGGCGAGACGCAGGCATCAAAACCGGTTCGCGCGTGATGGACCTTGGCGCCGGTCCCGGCTACGCGACTATTGACCTTGCGGAGATAGTGGGACCGACAGGAGAGGTGTTTGCCCTTGAACGCTCTGAACGATTCGTGCAATATGCTCAGGAGCAATGCAAGATGCGCAGGCTTTCCAATGTGTGTTTCAGGAATATTGATTTGATGGCGGACTCATTCGACGACATTACGGAACTCGATGCAACATGGTGCAGGTGGGTGGCGGCGTTCGTTTCCTCTCCTTCACAGCTTGTCAACTCAATTGCTCACGTGTTGAAGCGGGGAGGCTTAGCAATTTTTCATGAATATATTGATTATAAAACGTACCGCCTTGCGCCTCGCAAGCTTGCCGTTGAATCGTTTGTTGATGAAGTGATGAAGAACTGGCGGGAAACGGGAGGAGAGCCTGATATCGGGTTACAACTTCCGGAAATGCTTTGCAACGCGGGATTTAAAATCCGTTCTACGCAGCCGATTATTTTTGCCGTCCCACGGGATAATTTTATCTGGCAGTGGCCCTCATCTTTTATCGAGACTCACTTGCATCGTCTGCTCGAGCTTGGTAAAGTAAATGAAGCATGGGTAGAATCGGTACGCCGCGAGCTTCGCGAAGCAGAAGAAAATCCTGCATCATTGATGATCACGCCGCTGGTGCTTGAGATAGTGGCGGAGAAATAGGAGAGAAGATGTGTGCGGGAGCGTTGAGGGACGGGGGAGCGGAGGAGAATGTAAAGAATAAATGGAGATAGAAAAAACGATAAATAATTCAGTTGTTAAAATACGCTCAACTCATGTCCGGTTATAAGAATCTCTTCTTGTTGAAACCGCTCTTTTAGTTTTTCTTTGTACTCAGAGAAAAACGCATCTCCCAATGGATAGTGAAAATTTAAGACCGTCATAATGATTATCTGGTCAAGATACATTTGAGACTCTCCTTTCCAAACGCCTTCAATGGAAATAGTTTTTGAACCGATGTCAATCCACTAAAACGTTCAACAAGTTCTCTCTCTGTTGTGTCGAATTTTTCTAGTTCAATTTCTTGTCCATCATTATATCGCAACGGCAGATACCCTTCATATTGTTTAGCCTTGGTGGGTACCCAAAGCCTCCGACATTATTTCTTCCGGTTCAAGTTCTTCAAAAGCCAAATTTTCATCCTTCAACGCCTACAACTGTTCGGCAGAAATTTGATAGATATGCTCGGTAGATACTCTGGTCACTGGACCCTGTGCCACTAAGAATTTCCATACTTTAGCCCATTGATCTTAAGGAATTCGAATTGTAACCATATCGTTCCTTATTCTATTTACTATAATCTAATGTTTATTGTGGAAAAAGTCAATTATAGTTACGCCGCCACCCTTTTCTCATACACCTTCAAAATATCATATAGTGTCGTTCTCTGTGCGGGAACGAATCCCGAATCCTGAATCATCTGTATCACCTCATCAGTGTTTGTTTTGTTGATGAAGTTCGCTTCAGCGTGAACGTTTTCTTCAAAGAGTGTTCCGCCAAAATCGTCTGCGCCGAAGTG
>SCUC01000137.1 GCA_004322375.1 Bacteroidota bacterium | reverse complement strand
TGTTGAAGTGTTGATGCTCGATTGAACATACGAAAGATCAGCAGGGAAAATCCTCGATGAAAACGCTTCATACGTGAGATTCTCCTGTTCAGGAAGGAGACCAAAAATATTATAGAGTTCCGCTGACAAGATGATGACATTTGTCCCTGGATTCCAGACCCAGTTACCAATATGAGCGATACGTTGTGCCTCCTGGAGAAGCGCCTCTCGTTGTTTAAGGTCTTCGGTCGCTTGTTTCAACTTTGTATGTTCATCGTATTCAACGAGTGCCCTCTTTATAGCCGGCGAGAGCTTGGCAAGCTGGTCTTTGAGGATATAATCTGTTGCTCCGTTCTTTAAGAGCTCAACAGCTAGCTGTTCTCCGATAGTTCCGGAAACAACGATAAACGGTATATCGAAATGTCGTTCTCGCAAGAGGCGGAGCACATCTAAGCCGTTAAAATGAGGGAGACTAAAATCGGAAAGGACAAGATGAAACGATCCGGAAGTTAAGGCTGTGATAAAAGCATCCGGAGTCTCAACTCTAGTGATGGTGCATGGAAGATTATCCGCCTCAAGCGTAGCCCGTACTAGCTCTGCGTCTTGAGGATTATCTTCAACATATAAAAAGTGTAACAGCGTTTCCAAGGTGATTCCCTACTTTAACTGCTTATTAATTAATAAGGGGACAGAAAAAGAGCGTACCCCTCCTTTTTGCATTTCAATGCAATTAAAATGAGAGATACAGGTCGCTGGTAATCCTCTATTCTCTACGTATTATTTATTTTTTTTGACTGTACCACACTGCATACAATTCGGGGAACTTCCCCTTTTGCTGAGTGCATTAAAGCAGCCCGAACCTATGCTTCGGTGGTTTCCACTATACAAATTGTGTCAAATATTCTTGAAATGGAGTGGCAGATTGTGTAACAATCGTAAAAGGGAAAGTATATAGATTAGGGATGAAAATCAATAAAGGTCTGTCAATTCGTGACGCGTATCACAAAAATATCTGCGAATATATTGGTAATGTTGTGTAGGTAAGATTGTGGAAGTATATTTTCCTGTCTTCAACAATAATATATCATAACAATGCAAATAACCACTCTCTACATTAAAAATATGGTTTGCCCGCGCTGCATTAAAGTAGTCAAAGAAGAGCTTGAGCGACTAGGACTGGACATTCGAAGTGTTCGGCTTGGAGAGGTAGAAGTAGGGGGCGCGCTTCAAAACAGGATGAAAGAGCAGGTGAAAAAAGCGCTTGAACGAAACGGTTTTGAGCTTATTGAGGATCCAAAAGTGAAGATCATTGAAAAAGTGAAGCACGCCGTGTTGGATATTGTGCAGAATGACGAATCCCAAACTCCTAACCGGTTAAAACACTCGGAATATATCGCGCGAGAAGTCGGGAAGGAGTATCATTACATAAGTGTGCTTTTTTCGTCGGTGGAAAACGTTACCATCGAACAATATCTTATTCTTCAAAAAGTCGAACGGGCGAAAGAATTGCTCAAATACGGAGAACAAACGCTGAGCGAGATTGCATACATGCTGGGATACAGCAGCGTACAGCACCTCTCCGCTCAATTTAAAAACGTAACAGGCATGACCCCAAGCAAATTTAAAGCTGTGAAGCAGTCGTTAAGAAAACCTATTGATAAGGTGGGTGAATAAAATGTAACACTTTCTTAAAATTCTGTAACACTTTTCAAAGGGGAGAGGCGTATATTAGTTGTGTACAAACAACATTCTTAAACATCTCAAAAAAGGAACGATATGAAACGTCAAGAATTGAACATTGAAGGTATGTCATGCAACCACTGCGTTATGGCTGTGAAAAAAGCGCTGAGCAATGTAGCCGGTATAACGGTTGAAACCGTCGAAATTGGAAAAGCGCGCGTGCAGTACGATGAGACGAAAGTGAATGAATCGCAGTTAGCGCTTGCCATCGAGGAAGCCGGATATAAGCTTGTCGGTCAAACAACAGTCGCTTCTTCCCAATGAAAGAGACCCTTACACTCCCTGTTGAGGGGATGACCTGCGCGAGCTGCGTGGTTCGCGTTGAGAAATCGTTAAAAAAGATTGATGGCGTCGAAACAGCGAACGTCAATCTTGCGACGGAAAAAGTAACTCTGACGTTTGATGGCAATAAGACAGACGTTCAGAAGATGGGAAAAGCAGTGGAAGAAGCGGGATACAAGCTTCTCATCCCCGAATCGAAAGACGCTGCTCACGAAGCCACTCACTATGGAAAAGAAGCTGTTGTTGAACATAGTGGACATGACAGTGATTCAACTTATCAACAGCTAAAAAAAAAATTTATCTTCAGCGCCATTCTCACGCTGCCTATTATGGTAGTAAGCATGATAGGAATGACAGAATGGTTTATGAACATTTCTCCGCTTTCGATGGAGGAAGTGAATAAATTTCTGCTTATTGCAACTACACTGGTTCTTGTTGTTTCGGGAAAACGGTTTTTTATTTTGTCGGCAAGGCTTCTTCGGCACGGCGCTGTTGATATGAATACCCTTGTGGCTGTTGGTACAGGCACGGCGTATGTGTATAGCCTGTTCGTGGTGTTGTTTCCGCATTGGCTTTCCCTTGAGCATGGCGCCACGCACGTCTATTTCGATACGACGGCAACGATTATCACTCTTATTCTGATGGGAAGGCTGCTCGAGGCTAAGGCGAAGAACAGGACAAAGGATGCCATAAAAAAACTTGTAGGATTACAACCAAAGACGGCAAATGTAATTCGAGGGGGAACGGAAGAAGACATACCAATAGCAGACGTTGTTCATGATGATATTGTTGTCGTTCGTCCCGGTGAAAGAGTTGCTGTGGATGGAACTGTCCTGAAAGGATTCACCTCAATTGACGAGTCAATGATTACAGGAGAGAGCATTCCGGTTGATAAAACAGTCGGAAGCAGAGTAATTGGCGGAACAATGAATAAGACAGGAAGTTTGGAGTTTAAGGCTACGGCAGTCGGTTCTGAGACAATGATTGCGCACATCATCAAGCTGGTGGAAGAAGCGCAAGGCTCGAAGGCGCCGATTCAGGCACTTGCAGACAAAATCGCTAGTGTCTTTGTTCCGACTGTGATTAGCCTTGCGTTCATTACGTTCCTTGTATGGTTAGCGATTGGAGATGCCGGATTTGTTGGTGCAATGATTAACTTCATCGCGGTCTTGATTATTGCCTGCCCGTGCGCGCTTGGACTTGCAACGCCCACTGCAATTATGGTAGGAACAGGCTTGGGCGCGACAAAAGGGATATTAATAAAAAACGCAGAGAGCCTTGAACGAGCGCATCGAATTCAAACAATCGTGCTGGATAAAACCGGAACGATTACCGAAGGGAAACCGAAAGTTACCTCTGTCACGTTGTTCAATTCTGTCGCGGAGACAACGTTGCTTGAAGAAGTCGCCGCGCTGGAGAATAAATCGGAACACCCTCTTGCTCAAGCGATTGTGGAGTATTCAAGGAGTAAGAATGTCCGTTTGCTTAACGTTGAATCGTTTCAATCATATCCAGGGTTAGGAGCAAGCGGCGTTGTGGAAGGGAACGCTATTGTTATTGGAAATCATGCAATGATGAAAGAGTATGCAGTGAACACTGCTCAAGCCGATTCAGTCGTTCAAAAGTATTCTGAACTGGGGCAAACTCCCGTCTATATTGCCAGAAACGGAGAAATTGCCGCAGTTGTTGCCATGGCAGACGTGTTGAAACCTTCATCTAAACATGCCATTGCAGAATTGAAACGCATGAACATAAAAGTCATTATGCTGAGCGGCGATTCTGTTCGAACATCTGGGGCAATTGCCAGGGAAGCGGGAATTGATGATTATATAGCGGAAGTTCTTCCCCATGAAAAAGCCGCACATGTTAAAAATTTACAAAAGGAAGGAACCATTGTTGCGATGGTGGGCGACGGCATCAACGATGCGCCTGCTCTTGCACAGGCTGACGTTGGGATTGCAATGGGAACCGGAACGGACGTTGCTATAGAAACATCGGACATTACGTTAATGAAGGGTGATATTACTTCCGTGCTTCATGCAATCAAGCTATCGAAGCTCACGATTCGGACAATTAAGCAGAATTTGTTCTGGGCGTTTATTTATAATATGATTGGAATACCGATTGCAGCTCTTGGTCTTCTCAATCCGATAGTTGCCGCAGCAGCGATGGCATTTAGCTCGGTCAGCGTCGTTTCCAATTCATTGCGAATACGCTCGCGCAAACTTTAACATCAACATCAAATGGAGTATATTGGGAACCGAATGTTAGGGCGAGGGAGCGGAGGGGCAGGGGGGCGGAGGAGCAGAGGAGCAGAGGAGCAGAGGAGCAGAGGGCAGAGGGTGTAAATGAATTACATCAAACTGAAACAAAAAACCATAAACTAAAAAACAGTAAACTACAAACTGGAAACAAAAAGCTGGAAACAGAAAACAGGAAACTAACGTATGCGCGACGTATCTTTCAAATCGAACACATTACGAACGGCAAAAGCTGAAGCAACGCTTATTGTAAGTCCTTCAACGATTGAGGCCATTAGAGCCGGAACAGTACCGAAGGCTGACCCTTTAGCCGTGGCGCGGGTTGCAGGAATTCAAGCCGCGAAAAACACCAGCGCGTTGATTCCATATTGTCATCAGGTGCCGCTGGATTTCGTCCGTGTGGATATTGAGCTTGGGCATGATTCGATGACCATCAGCGCAGAAGTAAAAGCCATCTGGAAAACCGGCGTTGAGATGGAAGCTCTTGTCGCTGCATCGGCAACCGCCCTGGCATTGTATGATATGCTGAAAATTATAGATGAGCGAATGGAAATTGTTTCCGTCAAGCTGCTTGAGAAAAAAGGGGGAAAATCGTCTTTCAAAGAAACTGGAGAAGGATTGACTGCAGCAGTGTTAGTGTTAAGCGATTCAGTTAGTCGGGGAGAGAAGCAGGATAAATCCGGCAAGGTTTTAAAGGAGCGATTGGAGAGTTTCAAGTTTCAGGTTCCAAGTTTCAAGGTATTGCCCGATGATAGGGAACAACTTGAAACAGAATTGAAAACATTAACCGATGAGAGAAAAATTGATTTGATTATTACAACGGGAGGCACCGGTATCGGTCCTCGCGATGTAACACCGGATGCAACGTTATCAATTATCGAACGCCGGATAGAGGGAATAGAAGAAGCCTTCCGTTCGTATAGTCAGGATAGAATTCCG
>SCUC01000019.1 GCA_004322375.1 Bacteroidota bacterium | reverse complement strand
TGATAGGGAAGATAGCATTTACTGGTATGCAGATGGGATTAACGATTCAATTTGGATTTTGCCGATTGTCGTGCCTCAACAAAACGTAACATTTGATATATCATTAACTCCAACGACGGTTTGGATTGCGAGCTGGTCGAGTGGGTTAAGAAGATCAACAAATAACGGAGCGAACTGGGAACGTATTCTTCTTCCACTCGATAATAAAAATAGTATCTCGCCTACGGATACGCTCTGGACGTATGCACCGGATGATACGCTCCATCAAAGAAGAATTTTTCCACGATATGATCCGCGCCGTCATAACAACTTGTTGGCGTTTTCAGTCTATGCAGTTGATGATGATACTATCTGGTGCGGCACGGCAGGGGGCATAAATAAATCAACGGATGGCGGAGTAAGCTGGGTTCGATTTACCCATCAAAACCAGACGAAGCCGATTTTAGGGAACTGGGTGATAACGATTGATGAACAAAAGCTGATTTCCGGCAGCAGAATGTGGGCAACCAACTGGAGAGCTGCAGATAATGAAGAAAACGATGGTGTAAGCTATTCTGATGATTATGGTCAGTCGTGGACGAATCTTTTACATGGCTCAAAGACGTATGACTTCGCATTCAAAGGCGACATTGTTTATATCGCAGGGGATGATGGCATCTTCAGGACAGAGGATTTAGGCAAAACGTTTACGCGCTTTAATTCATTTAGTAATCAAGAAACACGAGCGTTTATTCCTTTTGCCACTGCCTTTAGCGTCGAAGTTGTGGACGATACCGTTTATGTAGGGACGGATAAAGGGTTAGTAAAAACAATTGATACACCGGACAATCCTTTTGGTTCATCCTGGAGCATTAGCAAAGCCGCTCCGCCGGGCATCTATGCGTATCCGAATCCATTTTCTCCTAATCGCGATGTAGATGGTTATGTGAGCATTCACTATGACGCGAAGAACCCAAATGCCCCTCCGGGCGAAACAGTTGAAGTGACCATCGAGCTATTTGATTTTAGCATGAACCGTGTTCTTACATTGTTGAATAAGGCGACTCGCGATGCTTCGCGAAGCTATGAAGAAATCTGGTATGGAAGAGACGACAACGGGGTAATTGTTCCGAACGGCGTTTATTTTTACCGGCTTGTTATTGATAATGATGAACCTTTGTTCGGAAAGATTTTGGTGATGCAATGAGGAAGATTGTTATTTTCTTTTGTTTTGTTGCCTCGCTCAGTCTCAATGCGATGGCTGAAAGTCCTTATGTAGGTTCGTTTGCACGTATGGGGTATGGAGCGAGAGGGATGGGAATGGGAAACGCGATGGTCGCAGTGACCACAGGCAACATCAGCACGTATTATAATCCGGCGCTTGCCCCATTTTGTCAAGAGCGAACTGCGACGGCGAGCTTTGGGATTCTCTCATTAGACCGCAGCCTGAATTTTTTAAATTACACTCAACCCATTGAACCCAATGGAGGATTTTCCGTCGGATTGATTAATGCCGGTGTGAGCAACATTGATGGCAGAGATAATTCCGGTTATCATACGGAAGATTACTCAACGTTTGAGAACCAATTTTACCTGGCATTCGGGTTTAAGCCTGAAGAGAATGTTGCGCTCGGAGTTGCAATAAAGATGTATTACAGCAAATTGTTTGAAGAAGTAACATCATCGAGCGTCGGTTTTGACCTTGGCGCGTTAGTGCAAATAACACCGGAGTTATCCATAGGCGGCTCAGTTCAAGACCTGAATTCCAAATATCAATGGAGCACGTCGAGTGTGTACGGTACGTTGAATGGTAAAAATACGAAGGATAATTTTCCAATCGTTAAAAAAATTGGCGCGGCATATACCATGGTGAATACCGGCGTCACTGTTTCCGTTGAATATGAAAACACAGCTTCAAGCATTCAAATGTTTCGGATGGGAGCCGAGTATTTGCTCCATGAAAACTTCAGCGTACGGGGCGGCTTTGACCGATGGGAAATCAATAATGATAATGCAGCCGGGGAAAAACCATCGTTCGGGTTTACCGCAAGAACTTCATTTGAACATTGGGCTCCCGCATTGATGTATGCTTTTATCTTTGAGCCTTTTTCTTCGCATGATATTCATGTGATAACACTATCAGCATCGTTTTAAGAGTTTATGAAAGAGAAATATTTATATATATTGTCAAAAAAGCATGGGAACATCATTCTGACACAGACTAACAGTTGGCTCACCACCTATCGCTATTTCAGAATATGCTTAATTGTATTTCTGTCTATGATTGTGTTTCAGATGTCGGTTTTCTCTCAAGCCGGGAATACGGGCTTATCGTTTCTAAAGCTGGGCCTGGGAAGCAGGGCGGTGAGCATGGGAGAGACGTTTGTCGTTGCTAATTCAGAACCTTCATCCGTGAATTACAACCCTGCCTCACTGGCGCTTTCTGCTACTACGCAGGCAGTATTTTCCCATCGAGAATGGATTCAGGATACACGGTCAGAATTCTTGGGTGCTAGCTCGTACATTGGCGACCTGGCGGTGGGATTTGGATTACATTCCGTAAGCATTTCAGATATAGAATTACGAACAACGCCCGGACCGGCTGAAGGTACCTTTGATGCAAAGAATGTTTCGATAGGAATAGCTGCCGCGTATCAACTAACATCAGAGCTGAGCCTTGGCGTTGCGGCAAACTATCTTTTTGAAAAAATATTAGTAGATGAAGCTTCCGGGTATGGTATTAATTTCGGGGCAGTCTATGCAACTCCCTGGGATGTCAGACTCGGGCTGGCGGTGGATCATATCGGTTCAATGAATGAATTGAACATGACTGCCTCAACACTTCCGACAAC
>SCUC01000136.1 GCA_004322375.1 Bacteroidota bacterium | reverse complement strand
TCTCAGCAAGCTCTATACTTTTCGGATCAACCAGAGCAAGCTTAAAAGGCGTTATACCTTCAAGCTGTTTATTTAGCTTATCGAGAAGCTGCTGAGTAGTGTTTTTCATACCAATGAGAAAATTCCTGTTGAGTGGTTCGCTGTTTGATACCGGTTACATACACCAAATTATCTTCGTTCCGCTTATAGAGTTCCCACTCACCCCTGTACTTCATTGAAACAGCATTCTTTGTAAAGACTGCCGTGGTGAGACCATAGAACATCTGTAAAGACGATTCCTCGATAACCCGAATTACGTCTGTGGCTTTCGCAATGCAAATCACTAACTTACTGAGACGCTTATGCTTTGTCTTTACCACAAAATCAGATAACAAGAATAAGCCACCGCTTGAATGCTTAAACTTTAACTTATCGTAAATCAAGAATCCGAATAGCTTTTCATTCAGGAATACCAAGAAACAAAACACGCCGTTTGCGACCTTTGCTACCTTCTTAGCCAAGAACAAATTCCTGTAATGGTTAATCACGTTGTTTGTCGTTCGCTGAATCGTAACCACACTATCCTTTGTAATCACATCCTCATCAGTTAGAAGTTTGAAGTTTTTTATTTCTTCATTAAGTGCGGGAGCCGAAAAGAATTTTTTCTTTTCGATACAATTCGTATAAACGAAGATGTCTTTCCGGTTATTGCCCGCTAACATCGTTGTGGGATTGGAGTATAGCTTCCTGTCTGCGTAGATGAAATAACCACAACGGCTTTCTACTATCGAATCGTGCAACTCCTTATACCGCTTATCGTCAATGACTGAGTAGTTCGTATTAGGGTAACTAAAGAAAGTCTCGTACACCTTGAATATCCGCTCGTATCCACCTTTGTACGTGGGTAGGAATGAGAATATCGTGCGACCTTCACTTATTGCCCTTTCTATCATTTCCCCAGCGTCCATGTGAAAGTATCGGTCAACCTTGACCTTTGCCTTAGCTTTCCTTAGCTTATCAAGCGCCTTGTCAACGCAGGCATCAAAGTTTCTGAGGTAATGACCGCACATTCGCTTTTGGTAATCGTTCTTTTGCTTCCAGAACTCTGCAATAGCTAAGATAACTACCATTGCAGCCGTGAGACGTTCATTATCGAACTTCATTACGTGTTCCCATGCCGGCTCATTCACGACTAACGCCGGACGAATCCCCGTGAAATAGCAACCAAGAACATAACTGTAAAGCGAAATATCAGAACTGTAAATTGATTGAGCCACGCCTGACAGAATTTGTTCTGAGGTGAAATTTCCTGATGCGATAACAGAAATGTTTTTACCCCTGAAAGATTCTTTCTCAGAGGCAAGGTATTTCCGCATCTTATCGTTAATTGCACCAACAAACATAATTTCAAAAATGGAGCGGGTTGAAGGCTCATCACCTACACCTTACTGCTGGTAGCAGTACATGCTCAAACAACGAACCCGCATTACAGTAATAGCATTTGACCTATATTAGCGTTACTTGATTCTTTTGGAACTTCGTACTCAGGAACCTCAAGCCCAATCGTTTCTTTCATCCATCGGGCGAAATATCCTCTGTGACAGTTGGTCCGGTCTTTCTCGTAGCAAAGCATTATTTTGCCTTCGTACTTCTTTGCCACTTCTTTCGGATCAACACCCCTATCCATCAGGAACATTACGTATTCTTCGTAAGTGTATCCAGCTTTCACCATCGCCCAAGTTGGCTTTAGCTCAGTGGCGTGTCCACCATTGAAGCCTTTAGGAGTTCCGATGGAGATTGAAACCGCATTTGGGTGATTCTTACACTTTGAATAGTTACCCGTCATCATATTTGTTTTTCCTTTAGTTAATTAAATATACGTATTTACAGATATTAAAGCTATTTTGATTCGTTTTAAGCCGTTCTGCTATGGTAAAGTTACTGTATATTTTTAATAAATGTGCGCTGAGGAGCTAAACCAGCGCACATTTTAACTATTCACTAACATTAAAGGAAATAACATCATGCTGTGAATATACGTAATTACAGATTTTCTGTCAAGTACAATTTTAAGCGTACCGCTAACTCGTTATTTTACTATATCTTCCAGCAAAAAGATAGTCCTCGTAACAATGAATACCTTCTATATCCTGTTCTAATAATTTAACATCTGTAATATCACCCTCCCTGAACTCACGCACAATGACGTAATTAGTCTGTCCATTCGTTTTGAACGGACGTATAAGAGGAAGGAAATCACAACCACTACGTAGCAATTCTTCCAAAAATAAAATAGCCTCACGTTCTGTATAGAAATCAACCGACACTTTTATCAATTTTACCTTTTTACGTTTCATATTTCACTTCCTTGCCCATGTTGGTAGTTCTGCTTTTGCTTTACCGTAGTAAACGTTGGTTAATTGCTTGTTACCGCTATACACTTCCCACTTTGGTTCACGCTTGCCCTGAATCAGTCTAAGCTGTAAGTCTTCTAACTTTCCGAAAACTCTAAAATTATCGCACATATCTACAACCCAACATCCTTCTTTATCCTTGTGAGGACGTATTCCCCTTCCTATCATCTGGTAATACAATCCAAGAGACATTGTAGGTCTCGCTAGAACAATCGTGCTAAGTTCCGGGTAATCGAAACCTGTCGTCAACACACCTACATTACAAACAGCTTTGAGCCTTCCATTTCTGAATGAGCGGATAATTCTCTCACGCTCCTTAGGAGGAGTTTCTGAAGTAACAAGCTCACAATCCGGTATTGATTTTACAAGGTGTTCTGATTCCGAAATCAGCTTCGTAAACACAAGGATACTTTTCCTACCCGCTTTTAGCAACC
Organism: Bacteroidota bacterium; assembly: GCA_004322375.1. Classification (GTDB taxonomy): domain Bacteria; phylum Bacteroidota; class Ignavibacteria; order UBA10030; family SZUA-254; genus FW602-bin19. The sequence goes on along the minus strand of SCUC01000136.1, from coordinate 4,988 downwards.
GGTTCACAATGCTTTCGACATGCTGTGAAAATGTTATCCGCTCGTAGTAGAGTTTTAACGACTGATCATCAAACTCAGAACCCTTTGCCGCTACTTGGCTTCTATCGAAACCGCCAATCGAATAGTAATTCATCTTGCTTAAGTAACCACTATCGAACAGTGTTTTATTCTGGACGTGATAAATTACTTTATCAAATATCTTTGGACGTGTTCTCGTTAGGAATTTCAGCATACCCCCATACACAGATGAATGAAGCCGGTAAGGTGTTGCCGTTAGTCCTAATAACTTTGCTCCTTTGAGGTTACTGATGAAGTCTTTATACATTCCTCTCTCAGGATTGACCAAATGGCTTTCATCAATTATCACATTAGGGAAATCCCGAAAAAGATGTGGATTGCTCTTCACGCTTCCAATCGTAGCAAAGGTAACGTTCCTTACTTCCTTTCGATTAAACGAAGCCGAATAGATACCTGCATGATACCCATAGCTTATATACTTTGCGAAGTTTTGCTCGAGTATTTCTTTTGAGGGTTGGAAGATAATTGTCCCCCCTTTCAGTTCTTTCGCAATATTAGCAATAATGATACTTTTCCCTGAACCGGTGGGCAACACCATCAAGGCGTTAAAGTCTGAGGGCTTCTGGAAATAATCTATACCCTCTGAAATTGCTTGAATTTGATAGTCTCTTGGTACAATATGAGGCATAATCAATAGTTCCTATACCCCGGTGCAATATACCGCACAGCGATTTCTAACATTTGCAGTCTCCGTTCTATTCCTCATTTCCAGGGCTTTCAGTTCCTTCCTGTTCAAACAAGGGTAACCCTGCGTTTGGATGCAACACCGCTTCATTCATCCTGACGAGATCGTCTTTACCAGCATCGGCTGATTTCTTGTACTTTTTGGCTTTTTCGTTATGGTAATTGTAACTGTTTTCATCGAACTTAATCTGAGCTATTAAGACATCTAACTCCACTTGCTGACGAACACTGAGCGTTATATCAGTTCTGCTTGGGTCATCAATGGAAGCTTTTTTTAGCTCAAATAATGGAATCAGAATATCTTCAAGTTTTTCAGTATTTCCCGCTTCCGGGATGTTGAGGCGTTCACAAATTCCGACAGCCGTTAGGTGTGGATTTAAAATAGCTTGCCAATCGTTCAAACAAGATTCGATAAACAGAGCGATTTCATATTTCTTTTGGTCATCTGAAATGTAATTGATGGATAGGAATAAAGAGTCAATCGTTTCATCGCTAACGATTCCTGATTGAGCATCACTCATAACAACAGAAACGGTAGTCTCATTTGATATTTCTTTCTCTACCTGCGCAGTTAGTTGTTCGGTGGTTTTTTCTTTCTTCTTTTTTGCCATACTGTTACCTTTGATGTTATTTGTTAATGATTATTTATGCTGCTAAACATTCTCGTATCAATGCCTCTGCGGTGTTGACAGGGACTGCGTTTCCGATTTGCTTTACAATCTCAGTTCCATTTCCACAGAATTTATATTCAGGCGGGAAACCCATTGCAGCAGCTAACTCATGCCTTTGCAACATCCTGAATAAAATATCTATACCGTACCATTCATCGCCTTCGCTTTGAACCGGTTGAACAATTCCAAACCTGTCTTTTGTGACGACAGTCCTGAGCGGATCATCCAGGCTAAACACGTTGCTTCCAGCACCGTTGTATCTTACAAGGAAGGGCTGAACTAAGCCGTGGGCGTTCTTTGTCGTGATGGTTGAAACAGGTTCGCTCATTTCCTTTACAGCACTGCTACAATTGTTCCAACCTGTATGGTCCATCTTGACTATGAAGGGCTCGACCAAACCATAATTATTCACGCCCGTAATTGTTGATATAGTTTTTCCTGGGGGAATTATGTTGTTAGGATTTTCCCTAGAGTTACCGCTATTAAATCTCACGATAAATTGCTCTACGAGTCCGTAGTTATTCGCTGTCGCTATTGCACCTACCGGCTCATCTAAACTGTGAACCCGCTTCAAGCCACCTTCACTCGTACCGCCGTTGAATCGTATAATGAACGGGGTAACAAGCCCAAAATGTGAACCGCTCGTAGTGATAGTTTTCAAAGGTTCATCTACACTTTGTGCAGTAGCATGGTTTCTGAGGATAATCAAATACGGCTCTGCATTTTTACCGCCGAACTTTTCAAAGCCTTTGATAATACGCTTCATCGTACTTGGCGCTAACGCCTTCTTACGTGTGAAGATGCTTTTACCCGGGATGTTCCAATCAATTATATCCCTTGCAGGAATCCATCGCTTACCCTTTGCGAATAGACTTGCTTCGCCAAACGATGTATGAGAAGGCTCAGGAAACTGAATCTTTCTTCTACCACGCCGTGCAATGATGAATAACCGCTTACGTGTGGTAGGGTCTCCATAGTCTGCCGCATTAAGTACCCTATGCTCTACCTTGTAATCAAGTGACTCCAAAGCATTAACGAACGCCTTAAACGTCTCACCCTTCTTGGATTTGAGAGGTCTGCAATCAGCCCCAATTGGTCCCCACGTTTTGAACTCCTCTACATTCTCAATGATGATTGTTTCGATATACAATGCTTCCGCCCATCGAAGTACGTGCCAAGCTGTCGCCCGTGATTGGTCATTGATAGGTTTACCGCCCCGTGCATCGCTGTGATGAGTACACTCAGGAGATGCAAGTAACAAATTCAACCTACCGCCAGGCACTGCCTTACGGGGGTCAACACCTTCTAACGCTTCGCAATAATGTTTTGCAAATGGGTGATTAGCCGAATGAGTTTCAATCGCCCTGTCCCAATGATTGACAGCCACTAATTCCAGTTTGTAACCAAGTGCATCACAAACTCGTTTCAATCCCGTACTTGTTCCACCTGCCCCACAAAATAGATCCGCCGCATAAATAACTTTATTCATCTCACTCTCCTATCTGTGGATTTCAGATTTATAACTAACCCCATTTCAGACAGCCTGCTACTCAGTCTATCATCTATGTTTTCTGAAATCCAACTCCGTCCATAGTTCGATGTTACGATGGTAGGAAGCATAGCATTGTACCGCTTGTTAATCAGGATATACAAATCCATCCTACTCCAATCGGTTACTTTTTCACTTCCTATATCGTCTAACACAAGCAATGGAGCTCTTGAGTATTTCTCAATTATCGTGCTTTCAGATTCTTCCGAACGCTCTCCAAATGTGCTTTTGAGTTGCATGAATAATTCCGGGCTTACCACAAACTTTGGAACGCCGCCCGTTTTATTCCAATCAGGAACAATCCTTTCGCTTTCTTCCATGTATGAAGGTTCGGTTCTCAATACCAAAAATTTTTCAAGCCAATAATAGATTAGCCCAATAGCTAAATGAGTTTTCCCACTTCCACAGCCACCGGAAAGAAAAATGCTTTTGTTTTCTTCAATCGCTTTTTTAAGGCTCGATACTACGTTCTCGTTATCCTCATAATCGTTGAGAGACTTGCCCTGAAATCGCTTTGGGATTGCTAATGCTTGCCATAACGAGGGGAACGTATGCAGCTTACCCTGAAGATGTTTCGCTTCGCTAATCCACATATTTCCTCTCTCCCGGTTTGACACCTGTCTGCTCTGATTTTCCGCTCCCGCCCTTCATCATTTGTTCTGTCGGACTAATCCAATCACGCCAATTATTGAACCACGTAGAACCGTTCTGAACATAGTTTCGTTTTACTCTGTCGCTCTGAACATAATTTCCAAGAGCGATATTTATATTCTTCCAATCTTCCTCAGTTTTGACCGATGAATAGAAGTGACGTTCTGCAGCCTTCCTTCCCAATTTGCTTGGGTAAAGTTTCCATATAAGCTCAAAATCAAATTCTACTCTTTTCTTCTGAGAGAGGGGCTGAATCGGTTCAGGTAATACCGTAGGGTTGGAATAAGTATTTATACCATATACATAGTCTATCAATGACCTATCCTTCACCTCTTTTAACTCATTCTCGATACATTTTTTAACCTTCGGAGAATCGGACGGATGATGTTCAGCCCAATGAAGTATTCCAATTTCGCCCGTGTCCTTGTTATACCTAATAATGTTATGAACCTCCTGAAACCTTTTCAGTAATGATTCAATCGTATCTCTGTTATACCCAAGTTCAAGTTCTACACGTTTCAGGACAATCTCGTAGATACCACACTGCTTTGCTGAGGGATTCGTTAAGAGCCAAAGGAAGAAGTACCTATCCTCAGGTGTAAACGTCTCGACTATCTTCCTATCTTCCCAAAATTTTGTTTTCACAGTTCTGTATATTGCCATAGTTGATTTATTATATGTGAGGGGTAAATAAATACCACTCAGATTCAGATTTATGATACCTTCTCACCATAAACATCGCACTCAAACAATACCCTACCCTTACGAAATGCTATCTTGTGCGGGTATTGTGTTTTACCCTTCCACTCGTACAGTTCTTTCTGGGATACTTCAATAGCGATATATTTATCGCCCTCCTTACTTCTAAATTCGTTGCAAAAAATTGGCATGTTGCAAGCGTGAAATTTACCTGCCCCACATTCTTCTTTGCCCGGATCCCAGTTAGGATGCTCAACGCTTGTACCAACAACCCAAAGCGTTTCTCGTGTTGTACCTTCTTGTGTCTTAAAATCATTACTAACACGTTTGTAGACTATAATTTTTGATTTTTTATCCACTCCGTTCCGTTCAAACCAGTCAAGCTGTTTTACTGGCTTCACAACGGCGTATTTTCCAACAACTTTTATTAAACCTCGCTTTGTTGTTTTTGTATCGTATCTAAGAAATGCCTGTCCGCGTATAGTTATTTTTTTATTGCTTGAGTATTGACCGATACATACTAGCCCGTAGATGGACTTGACCTGCGCTGAACCGGAGATGGACTCGACCTGCGCTGAACCGGAGATGGACTTGACCTGCGCTGAACCGGAGATGGACTCGACCTGCGCTGAATCGTAGATGAACTTGACCTGCGC
>SCUC01000135.1 GCA_004322375.1 Bacteroidota bacterium | reverse complement strand
ATCTCTGCGCGGGCAGTAGGTTTTTGCTTATCAACTGTCCAGACTTTTCCATTGGTGAAAACAACGTCGGCTTTTTGGGTGTAAGCGGAACAGGTGATTACGATGAGAAATGAAGAAACCATTACCAATGAGCGTATAATACCCTCATTGCTAAATAATGAATGTTTGATTGACTGTTTCAACTTCATACACTACTGCTTGCCGTGGAGAGATAATAGTGTATTTTTAAGAGAAAATCAAGGATGTATCAAGAGTTTTTGGTTGACTGTTGGCTGGTTGTCAGTTAATGGAAAAAATATATTAGCCTTATGGTCTCTTTAAGCTATTTTTCCTTTTTTTCATACGACGGATAATAGATTGTACTTTCTGTAATTTCTTCTTTGAGATCGGACGATACTTTTCAGCTTCGCGCTCGATTTTTTGTTCTTTTGAATTAAGTTTTGCTTTCATAATTGAACACCTATCACCTATTACCTGAATAATCATTCCCCCATCTTCACATCTAGAATCCTATCGTCGGAGCGGATTTTATTGACGGCTTCCATACCGGAAGTTACTTTACCGAAGATGGTATATTTGCCATCGAGATGCGGCTGGGGAGATTGTGTGATGAAGAACTGCGAGCCTTCGGTATCTTTGCCAGCGCTTGCCATACCGAGTGTTCCTGTCTCATACGATAAGGAAGAAAATTCTGAACGGATAGTATAGCCGGGTCCGCCCCAGCCATCGCCGCGCGGGTCGCCGCCCTGAATTACGAAGTTCGGGACGACACGGTGGAAATACAGTCCGCGATAATAGCCCCGCTCTGTTGCAAGCTTGAGGAAGCTCATCACTGTAAATGGGGCAATATCTTTGTACAAATCCATACGGATAGTGCCGCGGGTTGTTTCCATTGTTACATTGATAGTTTCCGGAAGAGCGTGGAAGTACTTAAAGTCAAAATCTGTATAAAGCGGTTGAATCCACTCCGGTAAGTTTTTTCTATAATTTTTGCCTGTGATTGTTTCTAACGCGCTTGCGGCAGAAAGCGCAATGGAACGGTCGGGAGTATCCATCACATCCTCAAGTACTTCTATGGCGCGCTTATCCTTTAGTGCGCCGAGCGTATTGCAGATGGCTTGCATCGCTTCGATGTCGTCCGGAACGCGCATTGTTTGCAACTTTTCGATTAACGGTTGCACCGACTGAGGACGCTGGAAAATTGAATCGGTAAGTATCTCCGCGATAAACGTTACCACTGCAACATCATCACTCTGCAAGAATTGAAGACACGTTTGATATGTTTTTTCAACGCGTACAGAATCGTTTTGATTTTTATGCGTTAAAATATCAAGCGCTTCGATTGCGCTTCGTTGCAACATGGGTATATCGCTTGTTAGATATGATTCTAATGTCGCTTGAACACGGATGTCGCCTGTTTCCCCAAGGGCTTTCAACAACGCGGCTTGCAATAAGTTTTCCTGTCTCTCCGAGATGTTGATGTATTGCCAGGCATCGGCGCCAATGAGCCGCGCAAGAGTATAGGAAGCGGCAGCTTGATACTGCCACAAGTAATCTCCCTTGCTATTGAGGGAGATTTCTTTCAATTTCTCAAAGGTTTCAGCAATAGATTTTACTCCACCAACCTCCTGTAAACCGGTATTTCCTAACACCTCAATTGCTGTAAGACCGATATATTCAACCTTATCCAGGAAGGAGCGGCGGAATGTTTCAACAATCTCCACCTTAGTATTTATGGAAAAATTACTTAGCGCTTTCAGCGCATTCACGCGGACGCGCCAATCAGTATCATATTCTGCGAGCTGCTTTAACGCGTCGATCGCAGCCTCATCTTTCAGCTTCCCAAAGAGCGTTGCCGCATACATTCGTGCTAACGGGTCGGGATGGCGATAGACGGGAAGCAGGTCGGCAAGATTATTTTTTATGTCGGGATTATTTCCAATCCGTTGCAGAGCGTACAATACTTGCCACGGAACTTTTTCGTCCTGCTTCACAAGCGAGATAAGATATAATGTCGCCTCTTGTCTAACAACACCCCTGATGGCGAATCGCGCGATGCTCATCACGACCGATATGTTAGAGTTATTGTCCCTGTTTGCACCAAATCTCAACATCAAATCTTTTAAGGCATCCTCGGTTCCAAACTTGCCGATTTCTTCTATCAGTTTTTCAGCCGCAAGCGGATTTTTCCTTTGAAGCTGGTCATGCCGAATCCATATAAGATCATGCTGAAAATTTTCTTTCCCTTTTCTGCTTAACTGTGTTGCAGTTTGACATATAGCAAACACAGCAGCGTATTGGACCTTTTCTTCGCTATCCAATAAATTTGTTACTAGCAAGTGCAAGACCGATGTATCTTGAATGCTGCCAAACGCAACTGTCGCTTTTTCGCGAACCGCAGGGTCTTTGTCTGAGAGATATTCCAGCAATCTTGAATTGTGAGGCGTGCGCGTATCTTGAATGCGGAGGATATCTTCTATTCTTTCGTCTCGCAGTTCGAGTTCTCTTTGGGAGAGAGTTTGCGAGAGGGAAAAGTTGATAAGAATGATTGTGAGAATGGTAATAGCCCACGACTGAAGTCGTGGGCTACCGGCTGTGAATACCGACCATTTTGCTTTGCCCATGATTACTCCTTAAAAATAGGGACGGTTTTTGAATTTAGCCCCGATTTCTTTTTGAACAAATTCCTTTGCTTTCTGTTCATCAACCTCATTGAGGTCAACAATAGTCATCGTCGTATCGAGCTTGTGCTTGACGCACTCGCGAGCGAACTCAAGCATTGCAGGGAACATTGTCTGTCCATCAACTCGCATCAGCTCTCCGTATTGTTTTGGGTCAATGGAATTCAAGCTGATTGAAACCGAGTCCACCAGTCCGACAAGTTCCGGAACGATGTTTCTGTGATTGATGACGTTGCCATGTCCATCGGTGTTTAGTCGAATTTTGCCGCCATGTTCTTTCACCCAACGGGAAACTTCTTTAAGCACATCAAACCGGATAGTCGGCTCGCCGAAGCCGCAAAAGACTATCTCGTCATAATTTTTCGGGTCTCCTATCGCGCGGATTACTTCTTCCGCCGAGGGTTCTTTTTCAATTTTTAGATTATGACCTTTAATGACTGCTTCACCCTTTCTATCGCAAAATACACAATCCGCATTGCAGCGAATTGTGATATTCAAGTAGAGAGAATTACGCAGCTTGTAGGCAATTTCCGGTTCAGGGTATTTGCCAACACCGAAGAGCTTGAGATCGGAAGAGC
>SCUC01000134.1 GCA_004322375.1 Bacteroidota bacterium | reverse complement strand
AGTTAATAGAACAAAAATTTGCAGGCTATAGCCGTGAGTTTTCAAAGTCGCCGGGAGCGAAGCCTGTAACGTTCGAAGTCGAACAAGCTGCGAAAGATATGATTGTCAGCAAGGGGTATCAAAAAGAATTCGGGGCGCGATCGGTCACAACATATATAGATACCGAGCTTGCAAGCCAGATGGCGACGGAGATTCTCAAAAAGCGCCAGCAGCTTGGCGGCGCGTATTTACCGGAACAAATCATCGTGCGCGGTACCGAAGATACGTTCCAAATCGAGCTTCGATAATTTTGCTCTGCTTCCGGAATTGTTAAATTTTTTTTCATAGATTATTCACTAAAAAACAGTACAAAGGAGTTCCGTTATGGGAAAAACCGCAGATGTTGATAAAGCAAAACGCATACTACCTACCAACGCTGTTCCTGGTGTTGTAGAGTTGAACAGCAATTTTACTACGTATATAGCGCCAGTAAATCCGGAAACAGCCGGGGAGGATACAAGCTCGCAAGAATGTGGCTCGATAGATGAGGTTGCCTCAACGTTTAAGCCAAAGATGGAATTTGAGGTGAAAAAACTCGCCAACTTAGGTGCAGAAAAAGCGGATGAAACCGTCACCTCCATCGTTATGCAATACGGGAAAGAAGGGGGTGTGATGAGCGATTTCAGTGCGGAAAATCTTGTAGTGAAAGCGAAAACTCAAGAAGAGGAACGAGTGTTACTTGACCAGCAATTGGCATTTCAGGCGTTAGAAGACCTTCAGGAACGGTTGAAAGACCCGAAGGTTGCACAGATGCTGCAAAACAACCGCGACGGAGTGCTGCAATCGTTAGCGGCTGAGATTGAAGGGATACAGAAACTGCTGGGTGACATTAAACTTGAAAGCGAGATGTAAAAAGTTTTTTTCAATTCACAACCATAATAAACAACCAAAAGGAGAACCACCTATGCCACAACCTAAATCAGTAAAGATTGCTGGGGTTGAAATCAAGGAAGTTCAGGATGTATCTTTGAGCGTCAGCACCCCGGTAGGATCCCGCGGCGATTACGAAGGGAGAACGACCGCTCCTACGCTTCGCTTAGTTCGCAGAGCCCGCAACACGCCAACGAAAGCGATGTTTGAAAACGCGACAAACAAAGACGGTCGTCAAAATTACATTACAGGCACCGTTGTGCTGCAAAATAACAAACTTGAAGAAACGTTCACGATTGAAATCAAGTCGGGTTTCATTGCCGGGTGGGAGTTTGAGCAGCCCCCCGGAGACGACCACCTCTCGGAAATCATCACCATTAAAATCGGCGAGATGGATTTAAAGGGTGGCGGCGGTTCAAAAAGTTTTAAAATGCCTGAATGGCTTAGAGCATAAAGAAAGGAGAAAACACAATGATTAAAGATTATCAAGTAAAAATAGGAAATGTAACCGTTCCCAACGTGCAGAGCGTAACGGTCTCCATCGAAACCCCGTCAGACCAAAAAGGGATTTACCGTGAACCGACGTTCGCAGCCACCATTACAATTGTGCGCGACGCAAGCAACAAAGCGTTTATTGATGCGTTCGGGCTTGCAACGAATGATGACGGCAGAAAAAATATGCTCACAAGCGGTTCCCTTGAGTTCCACGGTGATGACATTAAAGATGAATACGCCTTCAATATTAAACGAGGATTTGTTTCCGGCTGGATGCTTCATAACCCGACAGCCGCAAACGCGATGACAACGGAAACCATAGAGTTGAAAGTCGGCTCGTTAGAATATAAGGCGGGCGGAGGTTCTGCTGAATTTACTAGGAACGATTTTAACTAATCGTTATCTTTTTTCCGAAACGCTGTGCGGCGCCCTGTGTGCCGCACAGCAACGCTTTTTCAAAGCAGAAGGAAATCTGCCTCAGAACTCAAGGGACTGTCTCAAAAGGTTAGCTGTAGTAGCCGATTACCAAATCGGCGCCTTATTTTGTTTCATTCTGCGGGTCTGGTGACCCGCTACTACAGGGCAGCGTAACTTTTGAGACGGCTCCATGAGTTCGCTCAATGAGCCTCAATTCCTAAGAACAGGAAAGGATATTGCATAACTTCAGCTCGTAAGTAACCCGTGAAGCGAATGAAAAAACTTAACCATTAATATTTTCAAAGGAATTTTACTATGCCAGAAGAACAACAACAAACCCAAGTTCGTGAAGCGACAAGCGTCGCTTCATTAAAGACCGCAGAGCTTGCGACGCTTTTTCCTCCCAAAACCGGCGCGTTGCTGCCGGAAGGAACTGCAATCAGGATTTTTTCATCGGCGAAAGATATGCCGCGGGAAAACGAGCAGATGGCGAAAGAGAACGCGAAGAAAGTTTTGAAAATTACCAAATCGAAAGAGGATATTAATGCCGGTTACGCGTATCTCCAGAGACTGAAACTCTTCAAGGAGATGATTGAAGGCGCGCAAGACCTGGCAACCCTGCGGCAGAGAACGAAAGAACGCAGGGAACAGGTCGGTAAAGTGTTTCAGGAAAACATGGCTGCTGTTTTTACAAAGCAACGCGTTCTTGAAAAAACGTATCGCGAGCTAGATGCCTTCTTCTATGAAGCGCGGCTTAACCAGGGCGAGCCGGTGGCGTATGTTTCCATCGTTAATGCTTCTGCGGATAAAAATTTTGACGAACTGATGAACCCTGAAACAGGTTTAGCGAGCAGGCTGCCTCACCGGGATAATTTCGATATGAGGAACCTGACCGGCTTGATAGTGGCTCCGGAGTGGCCCGGAAACGAGGCGAGGGTATCAAAGTATGGAGAGCTTGCCCAGCAATGCATGGCGCATTTCTTTTGCGGGTTCCCTGAGGTTGATATTAAAAAGGCACACGAGTGGTTTGACGTAGGTGGCGATTTGCAAGACCTTAAATCAACTGACCCCGTGAAACAGCACGTCTCTGTTATTGCCAACCCGCTGCGCATCCGTAGAGCCAATCGGTACGAAGGCGGCTTGGGAGATTTGTTCATCAGTCCGACGGGTATATTCGGCGGCAAGGTATATAAGGGGGACGTTACTAAAGGAATTCACGTAGCGCAAGCCAATAAGGAATTTAAGGTTTTGCTTCCAACCCCGGACGGTTCACCCTTAGAAATGAAATGGAACGTTCGCGGCGGGCAGGAGATGAAATTTAATAAAGCGTTAATCCCTCTTGCATTGTATGAAGGTATAGTCTTCTGGGGGGTTGATACGCTCTACGCTTCTAGCAGCCCTGAAGACCAGGGGATGGACCAATACACGGTGAAACGCTGCGATGAATATGTCGCAAAAGTTGTGCTTCATTTCCTGAACGGGAGGACATTTATTCCCAATGAGCAGAAAGCAAGGGATGATATTCGTAGCGCAATCAACAGGTTTCTCATGGCAAATACCGGAACCGGTAAGATGCTAGAAGAAGGGCAGGTTATGGCAGTAGAAACTGTGACAAACCCCGATGGGTCTTTAAACAATCAAGCGATAGATATCAAGATTAAGGTGAAGTATAAGAACGCATTGCGTCAGCTCAATATGTATCTTGTTACTTCCGATTCTCAGTTCTGGAAAGAAGGCAAGAAATAATCATCTATTGATGAAGCGCAACGTATGACAAGCGATGTAATTGTTGCCGTAACTATCGGGGGAAAATCCCCGAAGCTTTTTTTCAGAAAAGCAAGCCTTAAGCAGAACCTGTGTGAACCCACTTCGATTACCGTCGAGTTCAGCTTCAATGAACATGAATGCGAGGATGTCTTCAACACAGCTTCTTCTTCGTGGCTTGGTGAAAGCCTTGTTGTCGGCTTTAGCGACAGGGTAGAAACGGATGTAAAAAAGCAATACCAAGGGACAGTTACATCGCTTTCACTTTCCCCGACCTCTCTTCGAGTACAAGCGTTATCAGAAGACCATATTCTTGGGATGGGGAGAAACCATAAGTCGTTTGTGGATATGAAAGCGCACGATATCGTTACGGAAATTGTTCAGGGCTGCGGGATGAACGGACCTCTGCTCGACGCCCCTTCCTCAAGCTTGAAGTTCAAATTTTTTCACCAGTACGATGAATCCAATCGTAATGTGCTGAAACGTCTGGCAAGGTACGATGGGTGCACGTTTTACCATAACGGCGAGAAATTCGTTTACACCAACAAGCTGGGAGGGAAAGAATCGGTTAGCGTCGGTCTGGAACATTTGAAAGATGTTTACATAACCTGTGCGCTGGAAAATACAAAATGGCGTGGCGTACCGTACGATTTTGTCAAGCATACGGAACCGGGCGAAAATATTGTCGAATCGGGAAAAGCCACATTGCCTTCCCATCCCTCTGCTTCAAAAGTTTATAATAGCTCATCGAAAACGTACGGGGAAGTAATTGAGCAAGTGTATAATGAACCGGTAGTTGTAAAAAAAGATTTTGAGCAATTTATTAAAAACCAGCAAGCCTTGCGAGCGGGCGCGCACGTTCGGTTATCGGGAGTTACAAGCCACCCTTCCGTTGCCATCGGCACAGCAATAACTTGCGCGGAACATGCCTTATTGAAAAAACCTTTTGTCGTTACTTCGCTTTCGGCAGAATTTGACTCGAATGTGTACCAGGCTTCTTTTGAAGCTGTCGCCGACGGAGCGACTCTCGTTCCCCGAGAGATTGATGAGCGTCATTACATGGGGTTACTCCAACCGGCAGTAGTAGTTGATAATAAAGACAAAGAAAAATTGGGCAGAGTGCAAATTCAATACTTATGGGATACCGATGGAAGCGCGTTTGCGTGGGCTCGCATTGCCCACGCCGGAGCAGGAAAAACGGATGGGGGAAAATCGTACGGAACGCATTACATCCCGCGCGTAAAAGACCATGTTCTCGTCGCTTGCGAAAATGGCGACCCATCGCTTCCTATCATTCTAGGGGCGATATATCATAGCGAGCATAAGCCCGATTTCGTCACGGAGAATGGAACGGAAGAAGTCCTTATCGCACGTACTCCCCAAGAATCAACGATTCGGGTTCTCGATAAGCAAGGTTCTGAAGAAATCGTAGTTTCGATGAGGGATAATAAGAATCTTATTCGGCTCGAGCTGAAACAGCCGAAAATTACAGTCGAATCAGTAGATGGAACAATTGTCGTTCACTCAAAAATCATTCAAATCACAGCGGATGAAAAAATCGAGATGTCGGCGAAAGATATTGATATAACAGCGAGCAAGAACCTAAAAGAATCAATAGGTGAAAACCAGACAAGCAAAGTCGGGAAGGACTTAAAGCTTACTGTGGGTGGAAAAATGGAAGAAAGCGTTTCGATGGATATAAATGTTAAGGCAGGTAAAAATTTGAAAGAAGAAGCCGGGATGAATGCCGATTTCAGCGCAGGAACAGCGTTATCCATAAAATCAACAAAGGTTGAATCGTCAGCCGCCGCGGTGAATATTGTTAAAGGCGCGTTAGTGCAAATTAATTAAAACCTATGCCGAGGTTCCAATTACCCCTAGCCCTTGATCCGACAGTTGAGACATTGCGCCAATCTTCCCCTGATGTAGATTGGCTTCAAGAAAGACTTCGTTTTTATATTTTCTCAGGTGCAATTAACGCTAATTACAAGCCTTTTCCAAGCATCCAGGAAGTATGGGAGTGGCTTTTTCTAATGGGGACGGCGAGCCGTTTCAGGAGCATCCTGCTGGATGCGCAGCGAAGGGAATTGGAAAAAAAAGTTCTTGGAGAAGTTAACACATGGCTGGAAGGACATGGCATGATCGAGAATGTTGCCCTGTTAGGCGATGAAGCGGGAAGGGAACCGACCGGAATAACGTTTCATGAACAAGATTTGATGAAGTTGAATGAGAAGAACCACGCAAATTGCATCTGGTTTAGAGCCGAACGGAGAGGATACTTCTTTATTTTTGAACGAGTTCTTAAAGGGGGCGGAATGGTAGGTCCTTGGAATATCAGGGAAGATAGCTATGACATTCGTTGAACTCCGTGACCTCTTCGAAGAAGAGTATGCAGGAGAAATCAGAGACCCTGTTCTTGATAGTATTTTACACGCAGTTCATGCCTATCAGGATGACATACAAAATCGGCTGCTTCTTTCCGTTTATGCGCGTCACACCACAGGTATTTCCGATGCTTTTTTCGAAATCCTTTGCCGCCATTTGTTCGGGCAGATGTTTCCAGGACCTGCCTATATCGTGCTTCATGGAATGCTGCGAGACGGAACGGGACCGATTAAGCTTGAACAGGGAATGTATTTCGACGTTCAAGGGCGCGCTCCTAACGGCGATGAGCGGCAGGTTTCGTTCGCTCCCATGCAGTCTACATGGCTCATCCCTTCTTACAAAGATAATGATATTGCGGTAGAACCTTCCGGCAATGACCTGCTGCTCGGTTTCCCTTTGCAAACGAAACATCTTGGCGGCTCTCAGGAAACGGCAATTTCGGTTTTTATAGATTCGGATAATTTGTTTCTTATCGAACGGCTTCGTTGTCGTCTTTACGAGCTAGGCTCTCGCATTGATGAAGAGAAAAAAGACGTTAATCCATTGCTCGATGAACAGCCTACACGGTTAAGGATTGCAAAAGATTTTTTTGTCACGCCGTTTGAGGCGCGAACATTACGCATTCCGGTTCACCTTTTTCGCAATGCTATTTCGGGCAAAGGAGGGAATGAGGTCATTCAGCTTCGGTTTCAAGGTTTGGGAGACTTTGCTCCGGAACTTGACCAGAAAATAAAGATGAACAGCTTTTTGGCATGGAACATGGTAGAACATGAAGATTGGATCTTTGGTAACAAGGAGAGTACGGGCGGCTCGTTCAGGTTTTCAATTCGTAATGGAAGCCTAAAGACGCACACGACAATTGTAAAAAGTGTTGTCAATGAAGAAGGCGGGGAACAACGACGCTACCTTGATGCTTCTTCGGCGCTGGATCCTTTGTTTCCTTTTCAATATACCTCCACGGTTGATAGCGATAACGATGCTATCCTTCTTTCTCTATCGCCTGTTCCCCATGGCGAAGTGAAGCTGAGCTATTTTATGTACGATACTTCTCCTGTGGCAACTGGCATTCCGCAAGGAAAACCGTTCACAATGGGACAGGGTATAGAAAAAGGCATTCGGACTATTCAATCGTTGTCGGAAGCGCAGAGGGTTAATGTTTCAACAAATAAAGAAGCGGTATGGGAATATTTTCGTTCGATGATTGCGAGCCGCGGAAGATGGTTAACGAAAGATGATTTACGCGGAGGCATTGCCGCGTATCCTCCCTTTGCTTCGCTGCGTTCGGCAATCAATTTTGATGATATCCGGTTTCGTGAATCGGTGGGAAGAATTCCTTACCGCGACAGTAACAATCAGCTTCAATTCGGTTTTCTTACTCCGTACACTGATATTGAAATTCCTGTTCGTGAACAGGCGTTGCTGAATAACCCGGATAAAGATTATTTCCGCAAAAGACTAACCGGGTACTTAAAACAACGCACCATTCAGGGTAATTTTTTACAAGTTAAGTTTATCCCGGAGGAGGACAAGTGAGTATCCAGGCAAATCAACTGCTTGCGAAAAGCGATTCCTTGTTGAGCTATTTTCCTCAAGGGTTGCTCCGGAGCGATTCAAACGAGACGAAACGAGTCCGGGATTTTTTCCTAAGTCTCGAATCGCTCTTGAAACTTCTTGCTGAAGCGAACTCGGTGAGGATGCAGCATGCTCTTCTCCAAACGTTTCCTCGTTTTGTAAAGGGGAGCTTTGTCCGGGAAGAAGAATTGCGCCGGTTTCTCAGGGAGTTTGCGTTCCGGGTTACTCCGCCATCATATAAAGCCTGTATCGAACAATTCGGTGATGAGGAGCTTGAAATTTTTCTCAAGCTTTATGGATTCGGGCACGAACTGTGGGGGCATGCTCGCGGCGTAGAAACGTTGGTTCGCTCGATGTTAAGCGCCTCGCTTGCTTCGGTTGACCTCCAGACGTTCGGGGAAGAAATGTACCGGGAGAGGTTAGCGCTGAATCCGGAGCTTTATCAAGTACAGGTCGGGTCGGAATTTCTTCAGCCTGAGCTTCGAGAAATACCGGATAAGTATCGTACGAGAATAGGCTTGAAGGGAGAGTTGAATATCCTCGGACAAAATTTCACTCCGGGAAATTATTATCAGGCTCGCCCGACCCGGCTTGTTATTGAAGTAGGTCCGATAACAGAAGCGACTTTGGAGAAATTTCAACGGAAAGGATGGGCGGTAGAAGCAGAGCCTTCACCGAAGCTTCTTTCTTTAGCCAGGCTTGCAGAACCGTTTTATTTTGAAACAACCATCCGCTTTATTCTTGAAATCAGCGGCTTTATTCTCGGCAGGGCAAGAATAGGAAAAGATACCCTAGGCGGGGAACGCGATAATCTCCGATACAAAGCAATGCAGGCACACGACAATAATTAACAATGATGTTCAACAATAATTATGGTACGTTATCGTCATGACATGGAAAGAAACAATTAGCAGGGCTAAGGCAAACGGACATAGCGCTGGTCAGTTTGTAGAGACAAAAAGCGTTAATGTTAAATGGGTGATGGCTTTGCTTGTCGAGTGCAGCATGGCGTATAATAGCGGTGTGCGTCGGGCATCACATTACCTTATTGAGATCATGGCTGAACATGAATGGCAGGTGGCTGCAGGTATTCACACGGGCGGATATGGAGGCGACGAGCGCCCGCACATAACAATTCATTGTAATGGCCACGGATACCATATCCGGTTTAGCAAAAACTGGAACGTGTTCAGGATAACAGGACACGGGATTGAAGATTAGTATCTCGTCCATGAATCAATAGCATGGTTTTCCTCAACACAAAAATCGAAATGTACCATGGGTAAGCCGGCGGCGCGGGTTGGCGATATGCATGTATGCCCTATGGTGACGCCGGGCACGCCTCCGATACCCCACGTAGGAGGTCCTTTGCTACCTCCGGGTGTTCCCACTGTGTTGATTGGGGGGATGCCTGCTGCAACACTCGGCAATATGGCAACGTGCGTAGGCCCGCCCGATTCCATAGCGCTTGGCTCAACCGGAGTGTTTATCGGCGGCAAGCCCGCGGCGCGTATGGGCGATATGTGCGCCCACGGAGGACAAATCGTTATGGGTTTGCCGACGGTGTTGATTGGGGAAACGGCTTCAGCGAGTGTTTCGGCACAAGCCCAGACATT
>SCUC01000133.1 GCA_004322375.1 Bacteroidota bacterium | reverse complement strand
AATGGCGTTAAGGATTCAACTGAGCCGGGATTGGAACACTGGCTTATTAAGCTCTATGATTCCAGCCGGGATCTCGCCATGGTAGATACAACTGATTCGTCGGGCTTCTATTCGTTCCAGGATTTAGCAGCGGGAACCTATACCATTCGCGAAGTTCAACAAGACGGGTGGATTCAAACCCACCCGCGAACGGCAGATTTGTCAACCGGGGTGCCTCCGGGTGTCCATATTGTGACAGTCGCTAACGGTATCAATAGAACCGAGCTTAATTTCGGTAATACCGTTGCCTGCCGTTACATTGGTCCTCCGAGCGGTTCGTGGCGCGACCCGGCAAACTGGAGCTGCGGGCACGCACCGGACGCGGGAACGCCAATTATTATACCGCAAGATACTATTGTTGTGGTTGACTCACTCTCTTCTGACAGCATTCATTCGGTCAGGGTGCAACGGGGCGGGAGAATTCTTTTCGGAACATTGACGACGCATTTGAGAATCCATGGAAGCGTACAGATAGATTCCGGCGCGAGCATCATTTTTCCTTCAGGCGATTCCCTTGGGCTTATCGTTTACGGAGACTGGATAAACGACGGAAGTTTTGATCCGGGAACATCAACAATTTATTTTAGCGGCGACTCTGCGAAAACTATTGTTGCCGGAGTCTTATTTGACGAAACAGAGAGTGGAGGTTTAACTACTAAGCGGAGACGTAACGTTAACGATTATTCAGCAAATAACTTTTATAATCTTGTCATTGATGGTGAGAATACGAGTCTAATCGGGAACATGAGGATTCAAAATACACTAACGCTTGATCAATCATTAGCTGCTCGTCCGGAGGATACAGTGTTCATAGAGAATTCATCACCTTCATCAATCGAAAGCGCGGGATTGTTCCCGCAGGGTTCTCTGAAACGGGCAATAGACCAAACGAATGGGGGGACGTATAGATTTGAAAGCCCATCTTCAACTCTTTCGTTCAGTGCAGGCGACCAATTACCGGATTCAGTGATGGTTACTACTTTACCTGATACGACGACAAATGTTTTCTCGCTGCAATGGAGAGTCGTTGGTGGAACACTGGACACAACAGCGAATACCATTCGGGTTGATTCAATAGGAAAATTCTCAAAATGGGTGTTTGGAAAGCCGGGAGCGGGTTATCACAAAGGCGCAAGTTCTTCAATGCAATATGGAACTCCGACAATAAATCGTTTATACACGATTTCAACCACAGGCGGCGGCGATTTCAATGCAACACTGCAATTACGATATGATGACGACGAGTTACAACCCTCTGAAACCCAAGAAGAGCTTGTATTATTACAGGGTCCGGTGGTTGCCCAAACTCTAAAGCAAAATTGGAACATGGTTTCAATTCCTGTTGTTCCGGAAACAACGTATGATGTAAGCGCGCTCTTCCCTGGCGCAATATCAAACGCGTTTAGCTTTGTGCCGAATGCCGGATATAATATTGAAAACTCCATGGAGCTTGATGCAGGATACTGGCTCAAATACGGGAGCGATCAGACCATTGGCATATTAGGCGATGAACGAACTACTGCTACGATAAATCTAGAAACCGATTGGAACTTGATAGGAAGCATCACTTTCCCTGTCCCCACAACTTCGATTGTAGATAACGGCGCGGGGATTACAGGTTCATTTTTTGGCTATAACAATGGATATTATTTAGCTGACACACTTACTCCTATGCAGGGTTACTGGGTGAAGGCTACAGCTTCGGGTTCCATCATGCTCGAATCGAATGGAGTTCCGGCTGCTAAATCATATTCGGTAAACAATGTATTGCAAACTCTTCACCGGTTACTTATCACTGATGTTGCTGGAAGTCAACAAGAGCTTTACTTTGGCTCGAATTCAGAACTAAACGAAGCGATGTTTGAAATGCCTCCGACTCCGCCTTCGGGGATATTTGACGCCCGTTTTGCCAATGGCTCGATGGTTGCACTTGCAAGCGAAAATGAAGTAAAAGAAATGCCAGTGAACTTGTCATCCGTGACATATCCCTTACAGATATCATGGGAATCACCAACTGAGAAGAACGTTCAGGCTGAATTTCTCGCGGGCGGGAGAACAATTCTCTTGGCAGGGAAGGGAAGCGCACGTATTGAAACAGCGACAAATCTTCGTTTGCGGATATATCCGTCTTCATCCAACGCGACATTGCCTTTAGAATACAAGCTGGAACAAAACTATCCCAATCCGTTTAACCCGGTTACTAATTTTAAGTTTTCGGTTAAGAATGAAGGATTCGTTACGTTAAATATTTATGACGTGCTAGGGCGCGAAATTGCAATGGTAGTAAATGAAAAATTGCAGCCGGGAACCTATAACACTTCATGGAATGCAGGTGGGGTAGCGAGCGGAGTTTATTTCTACCGTCTCACAATTTTTGATGCTGCTTCAACAACTACTTCTCCGGTATATCAGGAGCAGAAGAAGTTGATTCTGGTGAAGTAAGATTAGTGATGTGTCATACTTGCCACGCACCTCTGAGGTGCGTGGCAAGTTCAAGTAACCTACGGCAGCAAAATCGCAGACGAAATGACAGTCGTCCACAAGCCGTTTTTATCGCCTTCGGCGGATTGAGTAACGTTAAATGTACGCACAATCTTGCCGCTCATTTTATATTGTTTTTCACGCTCATCCCATGCCGTATCAGGATTAAACTCGACGCCTAATGTTGTTGCGAGCATCGTCGCGGCTAAATCTTCTGCATATTCGCCCGCCTTCTCGTCCGTTTCGCCAAACGGGTGATGCTCGGAGAGATATCCATATTGCGTGTTGTCAGCCGGCACAGCCACGCCGATAGAAGAAGCGATGAGGCGGTTGGGTTCATTCGTTGCATTCCGCGCCATAACGGCAAATGTAATTTGCCCGGGTTTTAATTCTTTCAGTCCGTCATCTGTCGGGATACGTTTACATCCTGGCGGGAAAATACTGGATACGGTAACGAGGTTGCATTTTTCAATTTTTGCATCCCGTAATGCTAGCTCAAATGATTGGAGGTAGTCTTTATGGCGGCCTACACCTTTAGTGAAGAAGATGCGTAATGGTACGTACAATGGAGTTATCCTTCTATGACATAATGAATGAAATAATATTTATCGTTAATCAAAATCTTTTCTACGTAATTCGCGTTCTGCGTCGCGTTTAGCTATGCTTTCCCGTTTATCGTGCGATTTTTTCCCCCTCGCGATTGCAAGCTCAATTTTTGCAATATTGTGAGTAAAATATACTGTTACGGGAATTAACGTCAATCCTTTTTCGATAACCCGCGCTTGCAATCTTCGAAGTTCCCGCTTATGCACAAGCAACTTCCTATCCCGTTTAGGGTCGTGGTTATTGATATTTCCTTTATCGAACGGGTTGATGTGCATTCCAATAAGCCAAAGCTCGCCGTCACGAATCAACGCGTAGCTATCTTGAAGATTTGCCTGACTTTCGCGAAGAGATTTGACTTCCGTGCCTTTGAGAGCAATACCGGTCTCAAATGTGTCTTCAATGAAATAATCATACCGCGCTTTTCGATTGGTTACGACTACGATGCGGTCTTCGGCTTGATTTTGGTTACTCATGTAACGGTTCAATGATAATCATTTTAGTAAAAATATGCAATAGATTTTCTTTTCCTGAAAAAATAAAAATTATTTTAAGATGGTTCCAAAACCCTACAAGTAGAGTCGAAATGTGTGATTATCTTTTATCAATTCTTTACTTTTTTCAGGGAGTAAATTCGCGTTACACAAAAAATGATTGTACTGTGGCACAATTCCTATTACT
>SCUC01000132.1 GCA_004322375.1 Bacteroidota bacterium | reverse complement strand
TTTCAACATTGTAACAATCGTTGAAACCTTCGGCAGCGAGGTCGGATGTTAATTTTTTCGGATTAGGAAATCTTGTGCTATCCCACGTGAAGCATTTGTAGGCATCCATGTAGTGAATATCTAAATAAATCACATCACAGGGGATGCTGCGTGAGCGAAAATTTTGAGCGATTTCCCGGACGCGGGATTCGGGGTAGTAGCTCCAACGGCATTGCTGGTATCCTAACGACCATTTCGGAGGGAGGGGCATCGCGCCGGTAAGCAACGAATAGCTTTTGAGAACATCTTTGGGTTTAGGACCGTAGATGAAATAATAATTCAACTCTCCATCCGATGCGCCGAAAGAATATTTTTCCTGATGTTCTTTTCCAAAATTGAAATAAGAATAATAGGTATTGTCGAAAAAGATTCCGTAGGTAATGCCTTTCCGGATGCCATAGAAGAAGGGAATAGTCTGATAGAGCGGGTCAGTATCTGCCTTATAAGCGGGGATATCGGAATTCCAGAACGCGTACGATTTGCCTTTGCGGTCAAGGGAACCTGATTTTTCACCAAGTCCGAAATAGAATTCATCCGACGGCATGGTTTTCCAAACGACGATTTCGTTACCGGACCATGAGATTCCTTTTTGCGGGTCGTCTTCGTTTAAAAGCTTGCCTTCTTTGTCATAAAATGAAATCCTGAGAGGAGAAAGGATGACCCTGGCTTCCATTTTCGACGTAGAAACGACAATAACATTTTCAAGATTTTTTATCTCAAATTCCTGTTTACCCCAATCCGTTTTTACAACTGCCCATGAGTTATCCGGATGGTCGAGGAGGTCGTTCTCGGAAACACGAATACGAAAAATTTCAGGGGAGAGAACGGTAAGCTCAACTTTTTTATGTTCGAGGAAAAAGACATATCCCTTGTCGGTTTGAAACGACTCTAACGTTTTATCGGCGGTTTGCCACTGACCGTTTGCAATGCAAAATGCAAGATGCAAAAGGAAAAAAAGGAGGAGGGCATGGATTTGTGGTTTGTGACGGAGAGTTTCAGGTTTCATGGTTCAGGCTTATGAAAAGGGTAATAGCTGAAAAAAATTAAGATCATTAGGAAGTTCAACACTCCGGGTTTATATCATTTGGTGGAGTGGTAAACGGTATTTGATTTCGTTGGTTCTGCGGGGACTCAGAACCGAGCGTTGGAGTTTTTGGAACCATCCACATTTTTTTCATAAGAGCGAGTTGCCGGTTGTTTTATCAAAGAAGTGGAGCTTCGAGGTATCGAAAAAGAGCTGGATTTCTTTTCCCGCAGTCGGGTGAATATCCGATGGGATGCGGGAGACGTATTGTTCCGGTAATTTGCCGATTTTAAAGTAGAGAAATATTTCATTACCGACGGGTTCCGTCACATCAAGTTGAACAGTGACAGAGTGACTGGAATCGTTTTGAGATTTTGCATAGATGGATTCGGGGCGGATGCCGAGAGAAACTTCTTTGTTTGCTACTGAAGCGAGAGAATCTTTTTTTGAAGGGGAGAGGGGGAGAGATAACGACCCTGTGGAATCGCGAAACGCGAGTCCGTTAGTATTTGTGATTGTTCCATCAATAAAATTCATTGTGGGGCTTCCGATGAAGCCTGCGACGAATTTATTTGCCGGTTTGTGATAAATATCCAACGGTGAATCAATTTGTTGTACGATGCCGCCTTTCATCACGACGATTCTATCGCCTAGCGACATCGCTTCAATCTGGTCGTGCGTAACATAAATCATTGTCGTTTGGAGCTGTTTGTGGAGACGGGCAATTTCAGTACGCATCTGAACGCGGAGGTTGGCGTCGAGATTACTGAGCGGCTCATCAAATAAAAACACTTTGGGATCGCGAACAATCGCTCTGCCGAGCGCAACGCGCTGACGCTGTCCTCCCGAAAGGGCTTTGGGCTTACGCTCGAGATACTCGTTGATGCCAAGAATTTGCGCGGCATTGCGAACACGTTTATCAATGTCAGCCTTATCGTGCTTGCGAATTTTTAATCCGAACGCGAGATTTTCATACACGCTCATGTGGGGGTAAAGAGCGTAGTTCTGGAAGACCATCGCTATGTCGCGATCTTTCGGCGGGACGTCATTGACGACACTTTCATCTATAAAAATTTTGCCTTCCGAAATTTCCTCTAACCCGGCAATCATTCTCAAGGTGGTGGATTTCCCGCAACCGGAGGGTCCTACGAGGACAATAAATTCTTTGTCTTCAATATTGAAGGATACATCATTGACACCTTCACAGCTGTTCGGAACGCTCCCCTACCGCCGCACGAAGTGAATCGTGCGGCCCTCGTCTT
>SCUC01000018.1 GCA_004322375.1 Bacteroidota bacterium | reverse complement strand
AAAATATTATGGGAGATGTAAACATCGTTTCAACTACCTACAAGGCGTTACCTGTTGATGTAAAAAGGGGGGAGCGAATATTGCTCGATGACGGTAAAATTGTTCTCAGTGTCGAACGCGTGGAAGGGGCGAACGTCTATTGCCGGGTGATTGTTGGAGGCGTGTTGAGCGCTCATAAGGGCATGAATCTTCCGGGTGTGAGTATTTCCGCCCCGTCATTAACGGAAAAAGACAAACATGATATGTCGTTCGCATTTGAGAATGACGTTGATTATGTCGCGCTTTCGTTTGTGCGCCGTGCTCACGATGTCGCTTCGCTCAGAGATTTCATCATAGAGAACGGACCGAAGAAACGGAAAATTCCCATCATCGCGAAAATAGAAAAACCGGAAGCGATTGTCAACATTGACGAGATATTAAAGGAAAGCGATGCAATCATGGTTGCGCGCGGAGACCTTGGGGTTGAGATGCCAGTGGAGGAGGTTCCCGTATTGCAAAAAATGATTGTGCGAAAATGCAACGAGCAAGGGAAGCCTGTTATTATAGCGACGCAAATGCTTGAGACAATGGTCAACAATCCAACGCCAACCCGCGCCGAAACAAGCGACGTCGCGAATGCCGTGCTTGACGGGGCGGATGCGGTTATGCTCAGCGGTGAAACTTCAGTTGGCAAGTACCCGGTGCAGACGGTTGAAATGATGGATAGGATTATTCATAACACGGAAGAACACAGCGCTCAGGTGACACAGTTCGACCCTGATTGGATTCTCTCGACCCATGAATATGACCCGCTCACCCGCTCAGCGTGCCTGCTGGCGCAATATGTCGGCGCAACGACGATTGTCGCTCTCACACATTCAGGCGCGACGGCGGCACACGTGGCGAAGTTTCGTCCGCCGGCGCGCATCATTGCCGTTACCGACAGGGAAAAAATCATGCGCCGGCTTAATCTCATCTGGGGTATTCGCGGGCTCATTGTCGAAAACTTGAAAAGGGATACTGACGTAGCCTTCAAGATGATTCGCGAACGTCTGCTTGCGGATGGCTATATTCACCCGGGCGAAACGATTATCACCATTGCCGGGCTTCCGTTGTTTGAGGGACACCCGACGAATACGATTAAGGTGGACAGGGTTTAATATTTTAGATTTTAGAATTTTGATTTTGGATTGATTCCCCTCTTGTCGAAGATCCGCCTCTGGCGGGGGAGGGGATTAAGGGGTGTGTAAGATTATTGAAATGATTTTGTATATTTAAGCATTATGAAATGTACGATTGAACGTTGCCCGGGTACGTATGAAGAACGCACGATAGTGCATACGGTAAAACATCAAGGTCAGGTCATCGTCATTGACCGTGTTCCTGCTGAAGTCTGTCCTATTTGCGGAGACGTATTGCTGAAACCGGCAACTGTCAGGAAAAATGAAGATATGCTGCGCGTTCACAAAGAACCCGCAAGCATGGTCCCGATGTATGAGTATGCGTGAGTTACAAAAAGGAAAAATGGTATGAACTACAAAACAAACATTATTATAGAAAAAGATGATTACGGGTTTTATGCGTATTGTCCCGGGCTTCCCGGCTGTCAATCGCAAGGGGATACACTCGATGAATTGATGGCGAATATTAAGGAGGCTATTGAGTTGTATTTAGAAACGCTTGATGGCGAAGAGAGGACAGCTTACTTAAGCAAGGAGATATTAACCACTTCGCTTGAGGTTGCTGTTGCCTAAGCTACAACGGCTTACAGCAAAAGAAGCGGAGCGATTTCTCTTGCAAGCAGGCTTTGAGCTACTGCGAGTAAAAGGAAGTCACCACATTTATAAACGGGATGATGTTCGAATTGTTATCCCTTTTCATGCAGGAAAGATGTTACATCCGAAAATTGTAAAACAAGTGTTTGATGCAATTGCAAGAACTGAAACAACACATTGAACAACAAAGAGTATATTAACTACTAACTATTTAACTAAAAATATCGCGTAGCTTCGGCTGCTGTCTCTCTGAAAACTCGACAATTTCAAGACCAAAAACGCAGAGCGAACGCGCGCCCCAAACAGGGGTGCGCCTCGTTCATCTTTTGGTCAGGGAGTCGAGTCCCTCAGAGAGGGTGTAACGCAGGTTGCACCCTTTTTGATTTTTAGGGACTACTCCCCGACCATAAGGAAGCCGATACTGTAGGGCGACAAGCCTTGTCGCCCTACAACAAGACACTCCGAAGCTCTTAGAAAAGAAAAAGAGCTCAATGGCTTTACGAAAAAGACTTGAATTAACATGGCCCAATAAAGAAAAACTTCTTTTGGGGTTAGACGAAAATGGAAAACCTATTTGGGGAACGAAAGATGATTTGGAGACAAGGATTCTTTTTCAGCTTGAGGCTGTGGGTCATACCAACCCTGACCGTCCTAATCTGTATGAACAAGGCGATAATCTTCTTATCAAGGGAGATAATTTACTTGCTCTAAAGGCGTTAGAACGAGACTTCACAGGAAAGATTAAGTGCATTTACATTGACCCACCGTTTAACACAGGTAATGCATGGGAACATTACGATGATGGACTAGAACATACCATTTGGCTTTCTATGATGAAAGCAAGGCTTGAAGTGC
>SCUC01000131.1 GCA_004322375.1 Bacteroidota bacterium | reverse complement strand
GGAAATGGCTTGCCGGAGATGATGCGTTTTTTGAGGATGCTCTAGAAGTAATCGGTCATCTTACCTGGGGTTTGCCGGGTACTTTACTGGGATTAGCAACTAGTATCGTGAACCTGACATTAGGGAATTTAATGGTAGGTCTTCATAATCTTTTTACAGATGATCAGCATGACTGGCAATATGCAAGTGTTTCTATCGGTGGTCCAAATAATGAAAATGATATCATTGGGAATTATGGCGGCTTTTGGAACATTCCCTCTTTAGGCAATGCAATAACATTTGGCC
Source organism: Bacteroidota bacterium (assembly GCA_004322375.1). GTDB lineage: Bacteria > Bacteroidota > Ignavibacteria > UBA10030 > SZUA-254 > FW602-bin19. The sequence goes on along the minus strand of SCUC01000131.1, from coordinate 8,753 downwards.
CCTTTGTATTTTTTGGAGGCTCTAAAGAAGAAGCAGTATCCCGTGGTGCAACAAGTGTGCGAGACTTTTATGCAAATTATGACACACCAACACCCGGTTGGCCCTATGGAGCAGCAACAGGATTAAGAACTGCAGTGCATGAAGAAGGTCATGAAGATCAAAACCTAATTTATGGACCTTTTGCACTACTATTGGGATTAATTTTTAGTTTATTGCCCAATGCTTTCGGTGCAAATCAACAAACTTCTGCATGGTATTGGTACGATAGGCAAGCCAATAGATTATCCGGACAAAATAGTATTACTAATCCTAACAAAGCGGTACACCCTTAATTATTAAAACCTGATCTAGAAAATGAATGGGAAGATTTGATTTATAATATTTTCAAAAACGACAAGGCAAATTCTTCAATTCAAAATATTGTTATGGGTGAAATAGCCGGTAAAAATGCAGCCATTCATGCTTATGATAAAATGATGTGGACAGTGAGAAGCGGCTATTTGATACTCGTTTTTGACGGCTTGGGTTTTATCGTCAAGTTTGCTATTGAAAACGGCGTTGAGATGCCAGCATTGAAACCTTATGTATTATTGTTTTCAGCCTTTACGATTATTCATTCCCGTGGCGCTTATGAAATTGACCGCAATTATGCGCGGAGAAAATTCCGAGTTATTTATGCTGAATGAATTAATGCAGCCTATGATAACCACCGGCACGAAAGAACTTGCGTGACTTCACTGATATTAAAAACTTGACAACGGATTTATCCCTGCGAACCTACAGCAGACATAGTACTGTGAACTTTGAAAAGCGACTTCGAAATAGTCGCTCAAAATAATTTTTCATCACAACAGAGAAAGATAGCTACCATGGCAAAGCAAACAGAACAACAGCCCAATATCATTCACGGTCGAATTATAAATAATATCAGCCGCCCACTGGCTAATCTCATTGTGCAGGCGTTTGATAGAGATATGCGCAGCGAGGAATTCCTGGGAGAGTGCATCACCGACCCGGAAGGGAAATACGAAATAGCCTGGTCGCCTGGCAAGCTCAGCGGAAGGGAAAGAAAAACGGCGGATATTGCCATGAAGGTATTGACCCCTGTAAAGAAAGCTGAGCTCTTTTCCTCCGATATAGACTCTGTGCGGTTTAATGCTTCGTCGCGGGAAGAAATTAACATCACGATTAGGCAGCCTATTAAGCGTGAAGAGGTGGAGTATGATTACATACTGAAACAGGTGGCTTACTTAGCCGGCGAAGTAGCCATTACTGATTTGCAGGAGAACAAAGAACATCGCGATGTTACTTTTCTCTCCAAAGAGGCAGAAATACCTGCTGAAAAAATAGAACATCTTATTGTTGCTCATAGATTACAAAAAATTTCTAAGGCAGATGCCGCCTTCTTTTATGCCCTGTTGCGTAAAAACACCTTATTACACAATGATTTTTCTGTAAACTTAAGTGCCCGCCTATCTATAGACATCAATACTGATGACCAAACCCTGCTTTACGATGCTGCCCTTGCTGAAAGAAAAAAAATAGTAGCAGATGTAAAAGCGGCAGTGGATGACATGATTGTTGCCTCCGCTGTTGACAAACAGACTGAAAAAAATATCAAAATACTTTCCCGTTATCAAAAAGAAGCTGAATCCTACTATCAAAACGAACATCCTAAAAAAACCATCGAACTATTGACTTCGTTTTTCAAAAAAGACAAGTTGGAAGAAGTACAACGACTCTTTCAGGAAAACAAAAACGACTTGAATACTTTTTTTGAGAAAGTAACAGATGCCTCCTTCTTTAAATCTAAAGGAAAGGAAAAAGAAGCGAAAACAAGCATTGCCATGGGTCAACTAATCGGATTTGGCAATGAGGTAATTCCCCAAATAGTAAAAAGTAAAAAAATCAGGAAGCTAGAAGATGTCAGAAAACTTGCCAGGCTCAATAAATCAGAATGGGTAGAAGAAATTTCAAAAGCCAATCCCAATTTGAAAGATGAGCAATTGATTAGCTCCTATGCCTCGGCCATTGTAAGAAAGTTTGAAAGAGAATTTCCCACTGCAGCTTTTACTGCACAATTGGAAAGAGAGAAAAATCCTGTGCTGATAAATCAGGATAAAATCATCGCTTTCCTGAATAAGCATGAAGAGTTTGATCTGATGAAAAATAACATTGATGCCTACCTGAAGGAAAAGGAGATATCTGAGAAAAATAGAATAGCTATCGGGGAAGAGCTGAAATCGGTGCAAAGAATATTTAAGCTCATACCTCACTATCAAAAAACACTGGCACTGCGCAAGGAAAAAATACACTCGGCATATAGCATTGTTGCCATTGGTGAAACCCGTTTTGTAAAAGATGTAGCGCCCAGAGCTGGCTTAAGTGAAAGAGAAGCAACGGATATTTATCGCAAAGCCGAAACCAAACACATCGCTGCCCTGCTCACGCTTGGTGACTTGCAGGACAGTATCAGTGTAATGGATATAGCCTCTTTCGAAACGAAATCGTTAGCCTCAAAACTTGAGGCAGTAAGTAAAGATTTTCCAAATCTGAAATCGCTTTTTAAGCTTACCGATACTTGCGAATGTGAACACTGCCGTTCAGTGTACAGTCCTGCGGCGTATCTGGTAGAGATTCTGCAGTTCCTGGATAAAAGGTCAGTGAAATCCGGTAATGCTAAAAGTGTTCTTTTTAAAAGAAGACCCGATTTGGGTGAAGTCGATCTGAGCTGTGTCAATGCCAATACCCCTGTAAAATATATTGATTTGGTTTGTGAGATATTAGAAGATACTATTGCTCCGAATCCTGGAATTGATTTTTCAGGAACCTTATTTACTCAAACCACTACGAATGAACGAATCGTAACGAACAAATTGCGGAATACATTAATTAGATTACCTGTAACCGACAAAGCAAAGATCTTTGGTACTGAAACCGCAACAGGTATTAGCGGGCCATATTATCTACGAGATACTAAAGTGGTTTGTAAAATCAATAACACAGGGGGAAACAATTACAAAGTATTCCAGCTGAGACAAACACTTTCATCTCAGGAAGAATTGGCGGCTGCGCCAGAGTATGTGAATTCAAATGCTTATGAGACATTAAAAATTGCCAAATACGCTTTTAAACTTCCTTTTGATTTAGACCTGACCGAAGGGAAAGCCTATTTCACCCGGTTTGATATTTCCAGGGCAAAACTCATGGAAGATTTTCAATTGGCTGGGACTCCGGCTGATGAAGCGATAGCGGCAGAGAAGGTGGGTTTAACCGATGCAGAAAGAAATTTAATTGTTATACCCGATGCTGCCAATCAACAGAAATATTGGAATACCACAAGCGCTGCTGCCACAAACGAAATGAAAGTAGTGGATACTTTCCTGACCAAAACCGGGCTTTCGTATAAGGAACTTGATTTGTTGTTGGCGCTGAAGTTTATTGACCCGGCTGACAATCTTTTCATCAAACATCTTGACCTTACCTGCGATACAGAACAAAAAGAGATAGCCAATTTTAATGATGCGGCATTAGACCGCATTCACCGCTTCCTTCGTTTGCAAAAGAAAACAGGGTGGAAGTTTGAGGTGATAAATGAAATCATTTCACAACCCAAACTTGGCAATAAGCAACTCAATGATGCTTGTTTAATCAAAGCAGCGGGGTTGATGAAAATCTCCGAGGAAACGGGCATTAAAATAGACGAGCTCATCGGTTTCTATGGAGAAATCCCACACCAAATACTGAAGGATGATGCCTCAAAGCCCCTCTACCATAGGGTATTTCTCAACAAGGCAAAAAATGGTTTTGTTGACGAAGGGTTATTACCTGAGAAGGTGGACGGCTCTCAATTGCTAAGCAATTTCAAAACCAGCATATCGGTTTGCTTGCAAATAAAAGAACAGGATTTTGATAAAATAACACATACTGAAGATATTACAACTTTTGGCTTACCTCCATTTAGTGTTGACAATACAAAGAAATTCTCCAATCTGAGCTATTTATATGCGGCTTCAAGGCTGATGAAGAAACTTAAGCTCAAAGCCGATGATTTCGTGATACTTACTGAACTCACGGGACTGAACATATCCGATTCGCCGGAAAAGACATTGGAGTTTGTAGAAGTAGTTACAAATTTCAAGAAATCATCTTTAAATGCGGCGAATGTAAAATTCATGCTCCGGCATGAAGCAACCAACCTTGGCGATAGAGAGATAAAAAACGATAAAATCAAACAGGTGCTGGAAAAGTTGCAAAAGGACTATCAGAACAATTTTTCGACAAATAAATCTCTCTTTAATACCGATATGTCGGCAGAAGACCAAAAAGAGACATTACAAAATGCTTTGTCCAAGCTGAGCGGCATTGGCGAGGAGGATGTTAAAACGTTTATCCGTTTTATTGACCGTGATTGGACTTTGGCTGTTGACGCAAAAAATATTGTGAGCAACATACCAAATACAATTCTTACGCCAGCTCAGGTTATCTTGCTCAACAGTAAAATAGATGTATTGGAGGCTGCTCCCGGTCCCGACTTCAGCGTTGAAAAAAATGACCTGGTTGAAACATTCATACAAGCTCTTGACTCTACTGTAGTTCTTGCAGGTTTAACACTTAATGAAAAAATGAGCATCCTTCAAAAGCTTCTTTCTTCATTGAGTGAAATTACATCTGATGGGATTGTGATTTTGTTAAAATTCATTGACTTCAACCGGATTTCTGCTTCTTTTGCAAAAGACGATATGGTCCGTGATAAATTGGAATTTATTGATAAAGCGAACACCATAGTGAGAACTGGTTTTGATGGTACACTCATAAAAACCTGTATTGATGCTTTATGGACTGCACCTGTCTCAACCGTTAACAATAAACGTAAAGACCTTGTGAAAGCCTTTTTAGATGCCATAGCCGTTTATCAGTTACAGGTGGGCAAACTATCCATTTTGGAACAAACGCTTGCCACAACGTTTAAGGCAGATTTGGAATTGGTAAAGATTGTGTTGAAGTATGCAGCATTAAAACAACACGCTCCCGGAATCAGACTACTCTCGGATATTTTGTTCTCTGATATGCTCATTGACACAAATGTTGCACATACAACACCCGTATTGCCAGCCATTACTGACGTTACTTTTCCCGAGCAGTACAGCGCTATACGGCTACTGCATAAATTGTTCCCGTTCATCAGTTCATTCAAATTGGGGAATCAGGAAGTAGATTGGTTCTTCAGGAACAACAAAAGCTTAGACTGGTTTGAGTGGGACAGCATTCCTTACGAAAGAGGGCAGACAGCGATTGATTATGCAAAATATGCTGCCTTTGTCGGAATAATTGACTTGTCAAAACAACTGACGCCTGTGCCTAATCCGGCAGATGTAGAGCACCCGATAACCTTCTTTACTATTGCAGAAATGCTTTTGCCCGGCAGCAGCGCAACAAGAACTCCATTTATTGAGGCAGTTTCATTATTGACAGGATTCAACAAAGAGGATGTAGATGCCATTGATGCACATTTATTGCCGGTTATACCACCATCATCATGGGATTCAAGCCATTACAAAGATGTTAATATGTGGAAGTCTATAAGGGATTGTGCTGAACATTTGAGAAAGTTAGGTTCAACTGTCACTCAGGTTAAGGAGTACATTAAACCGATATTAACAAGCGCAGAGACCAGTCGTTTGCGTAGCACCCTGAAAGCCCGTTACGACGAAGATACCTGGTTGAGCACACTAAAGGAAATAATGGATGCCATCCGTCCCCAAAAAAGGGATGCTCTCGTAGCATATTTATTAGCTGTAAACCCTGAAATGAAAAACGAGAACGATTTGTATGACTACTTCCTGATAGATGTGAAAATGGAAGCATGTATGCCTTCATCCAGAATCGTACAGGCGCATGGCACAATTCAGCTTTTTGTGCAGCGTTGCCTGATGGGATTAGAACCTGAAGCCATAGCAGATATCGAAAAAGACCCCAACTGGAACCAATGGAAATGGATGAAAAATTACCGGGTGTGGGAAGCCAATCGCAAGGTATTTCTCTACCCTGAAAATTGGTACGACGTAACGCTAACCGATGATAAGTCTTTTCTGCTGACTGAGTTTATTAACGAGTTGCAGCAAAACGAGCTAACCAATGATACGGCAGAAGAAGCGCTAAGGAGGTATCTGGAGAAACTGGACAACATAGCCTTCCTTGAAATATTGGCTACTTGGTACGATGTTCCAACAAAGACTATGCACGTGTTTGCCCGCACAAAAGGTGGCGACCCTGCCATTTATTATTACAGAAGATTTGAAAAAGAATACTACTGGACACCATGGGAAAAAGTGGAACTAGATATCACGGGCGATCATTTGCTGGCATTTATGCGAAATAACAGATTGCATTTGGCATGGCCCGTATTTAGTGAAGAACCTGACCCTAATCTCGAGTTGACTATCCCCGATAGCACCCCTGGCACTGAGGTCGATGGCAAACCCAAGCGAAAATTAAAAATCCAGCTTGCATTAAGCGAATTTGCTAATAAAAAATGGCAGCCAAAGAAAGTGTCTAAGGATGCAATCAAAACTCCACCCGGTGATAATAATTATTCGGCTACTCCGATTTCCAAAGAGCATTTCAAATTCTTTTATAACCAACTTGCTGACCAGATAGTCGTGCTCAATCCTTACGAAAAACTATCCAGTGCATTTGACATTGTCGGTTGCAAAGGGTATCCAGAAGTGACTCAAGTTAAATCGTTCAATCTGAATTTCATTCCTCAGTTCCATGACACTGACTTAATATTTCAGCGATATAAGGAGCTAGACCAGTTTACAGGCGACGATCTGTCTGTATTAAATGTTCATGCATTTTTATCACCAAAAGAGCCGGTTGATGTAATTTTGTATCTCACCCCTGGGTCATTTCGTATAACTTATCCTCACCAGTTGACTATGCTTGATTTGCTGATTCTGGTGTATGAATATCTCACGATGGGTTCTAATCACTCAATAGCTTACGGAAGGAGTTTTGTTATACCAAAGGGAACGCTTCTTCCCTATTTTATGGAAGACAGCAGTCATGCCTATGTGATCATTCCCGGCTTTTATAAATTAGCTAATACTCAATTCGATGACTCCGAAAAACGGACTGTTTCCGATGTCTTTCTACTGATAGAAGAGATCAAAAATTGGTTTAAGAAAATGATTTATGAATTTCAAATCAACCCATCTGCTGATAGGCAAGCTATTATAAACACGATCATTCGGGACCCAGGATTTCAGGAGATACTGGAAAAGATTGCTAAATATGAAGCATTGGATTTTATATTGAATTTCATCATCGGTAAAACAGGAAATAATGAATTTGATGCCGTGTTGAAAGAACTCAAGGATTCAAAAGGATTGGAGTATGGCGAACAATTCAAAAATATGTACCATCCCTTGGTTTGTGCCTTAAGAACCGTTCTTTACAAAGAAGGAATCACGGGTTTGATGAAGCGGGAAACTCAAATTCAAACAAATGAAAATTTTAACTTTGAAACGCACTATCAGCCAAACAAGAAAATTGTCCCGCAGATTTTGATAAAAAATGATGACGGTATCTTAACTCCATCATTTCCTATCGAAGACATTGATTTTACCAGTGATGGAAGCTACAGCTTATATAATTGGGATTTATTTTTCAGGATACCATTCCACATTGCCTGCAGCTTAACGAAAAACCAACGCTTTGAAGAGGCTATGTCCTGGTTCCATTATATGTTCAATCCCACAGGCGCTTTGCCGGGAAATGGAGTTCAAAAATATTGGGTTACTAAACCTTTTTATTTGAATCAGGAAGAGAACTATACCTCTCAAAGAATAGATAGCCTGTTGGAAGCGGTGTCGAAACCGGAAAGTCTGAATATAAGGGAACTGGAACTTGCTATTTCCGAATGGAGGAGCAAACCGTTTAAGCCCGACGCAATAGCAAGATTTCGCCCCGTTGCATATCAAAAAGCGCTGTTGATGAAATACATTGATAATCTTACGGAGTGGGGAGATTACTTGTTCCGACAAGACACGATGGAATCAATAGTTCAGGCTACACAGATGTATATCCTTGCGGATAAATTATTGGGTCCTAAGCCGCGGATTATTCCGCCAGCAGTAAAAGCCCCTTATGAAACGTATAACCAGATGGAGGCGAAGCTGGATGCGTTTGGAAATGCCTTGATTGATATTGAAAACATTCTACCGAACTTATCTGCATTGCCGGAAGGCGGCGCTGAATTGCCTCCGTCGCCTGTTACCCTGTCTATGCTCTACTTCTGCATTCCGCAAAACGATAAGATGCTGGAGTATTGGGACCGCGTCGCCGACCGTCTGTTCAAAATTCGTCATTGTCAGAATATTGACGGCGTTGAGCGAAGCCTCGCGTTGTTTGCACCGCCTATTGATCCCGGTATGCTGGTTCGCGCTGCCGCGGCAGGACTGGATATTTCTTCCATTCTTGCAGGTATTAATGCGCCAACCCCTTATTACAGGTTTAATGTATTATCTCAAAAAGCAACTGAGTTAGCACAAGAGGTAAGAGGGCTAGGTAGCTCGCTATTGCAGGCATTAGAAAAGAAAGACGCTGAAGCTATGTCTTTACTGCGAAGCGAACTAGAAATAAAAGTGCTAAATGCCGTTAAAGATATCAAGGCACTGCAAATAAAAGAAACCAAAGAACAGATTGAGGTTCTAAAAAGAACAAAAAAAGTAACAGAGGAACGACATAAG
>SCUC01000130.1 GCA_004322375.1 Bacteroidota bacterium | reverse complement strand
CCCAACCAGCGCTACCAACCGGTTCAAGATCAATTTAACGATTCATGGGACGCCAGCGTTTCCGTTTCGTTCGATCTCTGGAACTGGGGACAAACGACTGACCAGACGCAGCAGGCAAAAGCGCAGCTAGAGCAAGCTCATGACGGACTGAGCCAGCTCAGGGACGGTATCGCGATGGAAGTTACTTCTTCCTATCTGAATCTCACGAAGTCGCGTGAAAGCATTGTTCTTGCAGAGCGGGGAGTGCAGCAGGCGGAAGAAAATTACCGGAGCACAAATGAAAAATTTAAGGCGGGAATATCCTCTACTTCCGATCTTCTCGATGCAGAAGTAGCATTGCTCCAGGCAAAAACGAATTATACGAATGCGCTCGTTGATAAGGAATTAGCATATGCCCGTCTTTCAAAAGCGATAGGCAAGAACGACTAACCTATCAGCATCAACACCTAACATTATTACTTTATTGAACAACCAGGAATCGCACATCATGAAGAAAATAAAAATATACCTGTTACTTGCACTTGTATTAGCGGTCGTTATCAGCGTGCTGCTGTACAACAAATCGAAAATGGAATCAAAATCGAGGCCGGAGATAGTCTCAGCAATAGCGGTTACTGTCTCGCCTGTTACGAAGGCAACGGTTTCGAATTCGCGAACACTTGTCGGAACTATCATTGCAAACAACGACGTAACCATCCCTTCGGAGACCCAGGGAAAGATAGTCGCCGTGTATGCAAACGTGGGCGACTACAAGCCCACCGGCTCTGTTCTTTTCCAGGTAGATGACGAGCTGAAGCGAGCCGCGTTTGCAGCAGCTGAAGCGAGTTTTGAGAAATCGAAAAAAGATTTTGAGCGATTCCAGGCATTGCAGCAACAACAGACCGTTTCCGAACAGCAATATGAAAATGCCCGTCTTGCCTTAAAAAATGCAGAAGCGCAATATACAATTGCGAGAAGGCAGCTTGATGATACGAAAATCAAAACGCCAATTTCCGGCGTCATCACTGCCCGTTATGTTGATGTAGGCGCGACCGTACAAATGAATAATGTTGTCGCAAACGTTGTTGATATTTCGAAGCTCAAGGTAAAAGTAAACGTAGGGGAACGGGAAGCCTTTCTTTTGAACGCAGGAGACAAGACGGAAGTTGAGACCAATGTCTATCCCGGCGTAGCTTTTATCGGGCGCATTGTTTCAATCGGCGCGAAAGCGGATGATGCCCATACGTATCCTGTTGAAATCCTGCTGGACAATAATTCCGCCCATCCTCTGAAAGCCGGTATGTTTGCAAAAATATCGTTTACAAGTCTTTCTGCTACTGAAGAGCTAACCATTCCGCGGCAGGCGTTGCTTGGCAGCATGAAAAATTCAAAAGTTTTTGTTGTAGAAGGAGACGTTGCAAAGCTGAGATCCATCGTCATTAGCGGTGAGTCAGGGAATCTTCTTCTTATTTCTTCCGGTTTGGATGAAGGGGATATGGTAGTAGTGAACGGGCAAAATAACCTGAAAGATAACGCTTCCGTGACTATTGCTCGATAACAAAGAATTTTATTAGGAGATCATTATTATGACGTTGACCGAATTATCAATCAAGCGTCA
>SCUC01000129.1 GCA_004322375.1 Bacteroidota bacterium | reverse complement strand
TCTGAATCATGCCCCTGTAGGAATGGTTATCACCCGCGTTAATATTCATTCCTGTGGCGCTAATAACGCCAACCGTAACAGTCGGCTTGTCGCTGATTTCAAATAAGCCGAACGGATTCCCGAGCGCAATTACCCACTCTCCAATAATAACATCATCGGAGTTGCCAAACTGCATATACGGGAAATTCTTTCCATCTATTTTTAACAAACAGATATCGGTAACGGGGTCTGTGCCGATAAGCTGCGCTTCGTATTTTTCTTTGTTCGTAAGCGTTACCGTAATTTTGCTGCCGTTGCCAGCAACATGGTCATTGGTGATGATATACCCATCGGGCGATATGATAAACCCGGAGCCAAGGCTTTTTATTTCTTGCTTGTATGTTCGGGGATTAAAAAATTGTCTGAAGAAAGGGTCGTCGCCGAAGAACTGGGACCAGGGATCCCGATAACGGTATTCACGAACTTCGGTGACGTTGATGCCGACAACTGCCGGACTTGCCATAGCAACAGCCCGCGTGATTGCATTGCGGCGATGGCTGGAAATTTCTTGTGAAATGGAATCCCTCTCTGCAGATTGGTAATAAGCAGAGTTAATATATTCTCCCCCCTGAGTATCTTCTTCAGAGATAGAACTGCTTCCTACGCGATATCCGCCTAAGAATCCCACCACCAAAGGCGCAAGCATGACAATGATGAGAATCAGAATATTCTTTTTCATAGAACTATCCTTTCCTAAATTATTGCCCTCATCGTTTTTTACGTTGTATTACTTTCCGTGTTGCAGCAACAATCGCATCCTTTGCGATCCCATATTTCTTCATTAATTCATCCCCTTTGCCGGATTCTCCGAATGTATCGTTCACCGCGACAAACTCCTGTGGAGTCGGGCAAGATTGGGAAAGAACTTCCGCTACCGCGCTTCCCAGTCCGCCATGAATTTGATGGTCTTCCGCCGTAACAATGGCACCTGTTTGCTCTGCCGCCTCGATAATGCAAGCCCTATCAATCGGCTTGAGGGTATGCATGTTGATTACCCGCGCGCTTATTCCTTCCGAGGCAAGAGTTTCTTCCGCCAGGATTGCTTCCCACACTTGCAAACCGCAGGCAATGATAGTAACATCGCTGCCATCAATCAGCTTGTCCGCTTTCCCGAATTGAAACGGCGCGTCAGGATTGGTAAACACCGGCGTATTATCTCTGAAGTACCGCACATATAACGGTTGGTGCAAGTCGAGAGAAGCCCGGATCATTTTTCTGGTTTGAAGATAATCGCAGGGCGTAGCCACAACCATGTGCGGCAACGAACGCATGATGGACATATCTTCAAGCGATTGATGCGTCGCGCCATCGGGTCCTACTGTAATGCCGGCGTGCGAGGCACAAATCTTCACAGGTATCACACTATACGCAAGCGTTTGCCGTATCTGGTCAAACGGGCGGCCTGCGGCAAACTCGCCGTAGGCTGACACAAAAGGGATTTTTCCTGCAAGATATAATCCCGCGGCAGTCCCGATCATGTCCTGTTCGGAAATGCCCACGCTGAAAAATCTGTCGGGAAATGCTTTCATAAACAAATCCGTTTTTACCGATGGAGTAACATCTACCCCAAGAACAACAATGTTAGGGTTTTCTTTTCCAAGCTCGACTAACATTTCGCCAAACCCCTGACGGGTGGCTTTATTTTCTGATGATTGTAGTTTTAACATAATTAAGTTTCATGTTTCAAGTTTAATGTTTCAAGTGATGGCTAAAGCAAGATTCAGATTGCGAGATGCACATCCCAAATCTCATATCGTTAAGCGGCAACAGCCTCTTTTTCCCATTCAAATTCTATAAAGTCTCCATATTTTGTTGGAGAAATCTCGCTTAAGGCTGTTTTCCCCTGTTCGTCGTTGGGCGGAACGCCATGCCACTTGTAATCATCTTCCATAAACGACACGCCTTTTCCCATAAACGTATGGGCAAGTATCACCTTCGGTTTTCCTTTCAGTTCTTGCGCCTGTCTTACTGTTTTGATGAATTGTTCGATGTCATTTCCGTTGCATTCAAGCACATGCCAGTTAAACGCTTTCCATTTATCTGCAAGCGGCTCCAGTTGCATCACGTTCTCCGTTCTGTTGTCAATCTGACAGAAATTTCTATCAACAATCGTAATTACATTATCAACCTTGTGATGTCCCGCGGTCATCATCGCTTCCCAAATCTGACCTTCGTTTAATTCACCATCACCGCAAAGAACATACACCCAGTTGGGCTTCTTATCCAGCTTCAACCCTATGGCACACCCGACTCCAATCGAAAGCCCTTGCCCTAACGCGCCGGAAGCAATTTCTATGCCCGGGACGCCGTGTGTATGCGCGGGCGCAGGGTGACCTTGCAGTCGTCCGTTTATTTTTCGCAGCGTTGTCAGCTCGCTGATGGGAAAATACCCGCGCCTTGCAAGGGTTGCATACCAGACGGGGCAGAGATGACCGGCGGAAAGAAAGAAATAATCCCGTGCATCCATTTTGGGTTGTTGGGGGTCTATGTTCATGAGATGAAAATAGAGCGATGCAAAAATATCGGCAAGGCCGAGCGGTCCGCCGGAATGTCCTGACTTAGAAATCATCAACATTTTAATAACGTCGCGGCGAAGCTGCCGTGCGATTTCAGGAAGTTCAGTAATAGATAATTTTTCCATGGATATATAAATTGTTTAATTATGAGAACGAACTATATCCCGAATCTGTTCCTGATGTCTGAGCAATATTAAGATACAAACGGATATCGCTAGACCAATTGCCGTTTCCGGGAATATAGATGATGGAATCGAAAATCGAAGTATGTTCTCCGGCAGGAGAAACAATCCTAACGGACTTATCGCCGACGCAATGATGTTTGCTTTGTGGAGATCATTGACAAGCTTATAGACAACAGCCCAAACAGCACACCAGAGGAGAACAAACAACCAGCATACCACAAGCATAACGCCTGCCGTAGTCGAAAGCCCTCTTCCACCTTTGAACTTCAGCCACACGGGATAATTATGGCCCAGCACAACGCAAACTCCACTAATGAGGATTGGCGCTTGCTGTTCAGTTCCGAACAGAACCATTACTATTGCCACAGCTAATGTTCCCTTCAGCAAATCACCTATCATTGCCAGGCTACCAATGAGCTTCGAATTTGTTACCTCAAAAGCATTCATCGCGCCTATGTTTTTACTCCCTTCTTCCCGAATATCTCTTTTCGTTCTTTGTTTGACTAAAAGAAACGCCGTCGGAAACGAGCCGATAAGGTATCCAATCAGAAAGCTAGTAAAATAGGAGAACAACCTCAAAAACAAGAAAATGTGGCAAATATTAGCATAGTAAAATACGAAAAATGGGACTGATTGGCAAAGGGCTATGCCAACCCTTGTTTCTCCTCCCAAAAACAGCTATATTTTCAACACATTTATGACCAAAACTGAGTTAAAACAAATCCTCATTGATTATAAGAGCGGGAAAATTACCGAACAGCAAATACTCGAAACGCTCACCTTTCTCCGCTCGGAATCTCTTGGTTTTGCCACTATTGACCACCACCGCAGGTTGCGTCAGGGATTTCCTGAAGTAATACTATGCGAAGGAAAGACGCCCCAACAAGTTGCCGAAATTGCCTCACGGATTACAAGTAAGAAGCACCCATTGCTTGCCACACGCGCCTCGAATGAGCATTTCAAATCCGTAAAACGGAAAATCAGAACTGCACATTATCACCAGTTTGCGCATGTCATCACAGCTAATGAGCCGAAAGAACCGGAACAAGGAAAAGGAATCATTTTAGTCATTTCCGCCGGAACGTCCGATATTCCTGTCGCGGAAGAAGCAGCCATTACTGCTCAAGTGATGGGAAATCCGGTTGAAAAATTGTATGATGTAGGCGTCGCGGGCATTCACCGGTTGCTTTCCCAGAGTGAAAAACTTTTGAACGCAACGGTCATTATCGTTGTTGCAGGGATGGAAGGCGCGTTGCCAAGCGTTGTGGGCGGCTTGGTTGATGTCCCCGTCATTGCGGTGCCGACCTCTATTGGCTACGGAGCAAGCTTTGGCGGCGTCGCTGCTCTACTCGGTATGTTAAACTCCTGCGCAAGCGGTGTTACGGTGGTTAATATAGATAACGGTTTTGGAGCAGGGTTTGCAGCGAGCCTGATGAATCCTGGTTCCAGATAACTGCGTCACAATCGCGATGCTCTATATTTATCTAACAGTCTGCAAGGGTAGTGTGCTTCAGGTTTCAGGATTCAGGCATCATGTTGCATGTTATAAGGATTAGTATATTCCTGAAACTTGAAGCCTGAAACGTCTTCTCACTCAACTTTTTTTCAAAACTAAACGACTGTTCTTACATCAACTACTATCATTAAATTCTATGCTCTCTGATCTTTCAAAAATCAAATATCATGAAAACATCCTTGGCACGCTTGGCAATACGCCTTTAGTCAAGCTCAATAAAATAACGCGGGGATATAAAGGACATTATTTTGTCAAGGTAGAAAGCTTTAATCCCGGCGGTTCCGTGAAAGACCGCATCGGACTTGAAATCATTGAAGACGCTGAACGCGAAGGCAGGCTTCGCCCCGGCGGAACAATAGTTGAAGCTACATCAGGCAACACCGGGTTGGGCATAGCCATAGCGGCTGCGATTAAAGGGTACAAGTGCGTTTTCACGCTTCCGGATAAAATGAGCCAGGAAAAAATTCTCCTTTTGAGAGCATTTGGAGCCGAAGTTATTGTAACTCCAACTGCCGTTCCTCATGAATCGCCGGAGAGCTACACCGAGGTTGCCAAACGAATCGTTCGCGAAACGCCGAATTCTATTCTTGCCAATCAATATTTCAATCCCAAGAACCCGGAGGCACATTATAAAACCACAGGTCCCGAAATCTGGGAACAGACGGGCGGGCAGATTGATTACTTCGTTTGCGGTGTTGGCACCGGCGGCACGATTACAGGAGCAGGAAAATATCTCAAGGAAAAAAATCCCAATATTAAAGTCGTGGGTATTGACCCTCGCGGCTCTGCATTACGCGAATATTTTTATACAAAAAAATTCAACCCCGTTCTAAAAACATATAAGGTGGAGGGCATCGGGCAGGATTGGCTTCCCGGCACGCTCAACTTTGACGTTATTGACGACATGGTTGAGGCAACCGATAAGGAGTCCTTTGTTTTTGCAAGGAGATTAACGCGTGAAGAAGGAATTTTTGTGGGCGGCTCTGCCGGCTCTGCAGTTGCCGGCGCGCTAAAATATGCCGACCGTATGCAAGAGAACGACGTGATGGTGATTTTGCTTCCCGATACGGGTGAGCGGTATCTCAGCAAGCTCTACAACGATGACTGGATGCGTGAGAACGGTTTCCTCATGCCCGATAGGATTACCGTTCGTTTTGTTATCCAGTCGAAGCCGAGAACTGTTCAAACTCTTGTTGCCGTTGACCAGAACACAACCGTCCGCGACGCGCTTGACCTCTTTAAGCGACATGATATATCCCAGCTGCCGGTAATTGAAAAAAACAGGACAGTCGGTACTGTAATTGATAACGAGCTGATGTCGGCTGTGTTGGAAAACAGTACTATTCTCGATAAGCCTGTGAAGGAGCTTATGGAGCCTGCGTTTCCCGTCATCGGCATGGATTCGCCCATTGAACATGCCATTGATTTTCTGAAGAAAAAAGATTCCGCTGTTCTGATTGAAGACAACCACAAATTAGTAGGAATCTTGACACGGTATGACGTGATTGAGTATTTGGCGAGATAGTCATTCGATATGGGATATGGGATGTGAGATATGCGAACAAAATCCGAAAATTTAAAATATGAAAACGGAGCATGTCAAAAAAGATATTTCCGTAGTGTAAAATGATCTTTTTTACCGCTCTTTCTCAAATACTCAACTACTTTATACTCTAATACTTAACATATGCGCTTCTCCACAAAATCCATCCATGCCGGACAGGAACCGGATCCCTTATCAGGGGCGGTGATGACTCCTGTTTATTTAACATCCACCTATGTTCAAGAAGAACTCGGCAAAAACAAAGGCTATGAATACTCTCGTGTTTCCAACCCAACACGGGATGCTCTTGAAAAAAATATCGCCGCGCTCGAAAGCGGAAAGCACGGGCTGGCATTCGGCTCAGGCATGGCGGCGATTGATGCAGTGTTCCGGTTGTTGAAACCGGGAGACCATGTCCTTGTCTCTCATAATGTGTATGGAGGAACATACCGCATTGGAAAAATGGTGCTTGAAGAATACGGACTGCAATTCGATTTTGTTGACACGACGAAGCTTCAGCTTGTGAAACAGGCGATACGCAAAAACACGAAAATGATTTTTGTCGAAACACCGACGAATCCTACAATGGAAATCACTGATTTGACTGTTATTGCCAGGCTGGCAAAAAAGCACAAGCTTATATCAGCATGTGACAATACATTCGCAACTCCATACTTGCAGCGTCCGCTTGAGTATGGCTTCGACCTCGTCGTTCATAGCTTGACGAAATATTTGAACGGGCATAGCGATATGCTCGGCGGGATGGTTGTAACGAGCAATACTGCTATTACCGAACGGCTCCGTTTTCTCCAAAAAGCCGTCGGCGGAATACTCAGTCCGTTCGATGCCTGGCTTTGCCTTCGAGGAACAAAAACTCTAGCCGTTCGTATGGAACGGCATGGGGAAAGCGCCATGGAAGTTGCAGAATGGCTTTCAAAGCAGAAAAGAATCAAACAGGTCTATTATCCCGGATTACCACAGCACCCGCAGCATTCTCTTGCAAAACGCCAGATGAAAAACTTTGGAGGAATGATTTCGTTCGATCTCGGCAGTCTTGCAGCTGCAAAGAAATTTCTGAAACGCGTGCGTTTATGCGCCCTTGCGGAAAGCCTTGGGGGCGTCGAAACTCTCATCTCACACCCCGCGACAATGACTCACGCTTCCATTCCGTACGAGCAGCGTCAAAGAATTGGAGTAACAGATGGACTTGTGAGAATTTCTGTCGGGTTGGAAGATGTTGAAGATATCATCAGCGACCTTTCCTCATCTCTTCGAGTTAGGTAATGCAATATTTTGCTGAGAAAAGAGCATAAACATTTTGCTATCATGCAAAAATTCCTTACATTTTAATAGCTTTTCCAGTTACCGGCTCATCTTGTTAAAGATAAGCATACCATAAATCAGAAGTGGACAACGAGAACTTATCTCACGTCAGCGTTAGCACATGAAAATTAGTGATATTCTCGAAGAAAAATTTATTGTCGTCAACCTTACGGGGACTACAAAAAACGACATCATTAATACACTGATTGATGTTGCCAGCCAATCCCCAAAAGTTCTTGATAAAGAAAAGGTGCGTTCAGCAATCTTCGAGCGAGAGAAAATCATGTCCACCGGAGTAGGAAACGGCTTCGCTATTCCTCACGGCAAAACAGATTCCGTGTCCGATGTCGTCGCTGTATTCGGCATTACGGCACAGCCGGTTGATTACCAGTCGCTTGATGAAAAACCCGTGAGACTCGTTTTTTTGCTTATCGGAAAAGACAGCATGGTAGGACCGCATATCAAGTTACTGAGCCGTATTTCCCGGCTTATGAACAAAGAAGATTTTAGAAATAAGCTCATTCAATCGAAATCCCAGCTTGAAGTTCTTGACGCATTCCGCCAGGAAGAAGCAAGCTACTTTGAGATGTAACAACAGGAGTTACGCCTCTCTCGTGTTTTTGCACGCTTGAGCGGCTCATTCAGGCGTTCTACTCTGAACCATTCGTTCAGCACATTTTCTGAACAACC
>SCUC01000128.1 GCA_004322375.1 Bacteroidota bacterium | reverse complement strand
AACCGGATTTTTTCGCGCTATTGTCAGTAACTGGCGAACTATCCCCGCGCCGCGCTCGACCGCGTTTCTGATCATTTTCACGGCTTCTGTATATCTCTCGGAATCATATCCGCTTCGGGATAAAATCGTGTTGTAACTAAGAATAATGGTTAAAATATTATTAAAATCATGCGCAACTCCGCCGGCAAGCGTGCCGATACCTTCCAATTTCTGTGATTGCCGCAACCGTTCCTCCATCGTTTTATATTCCGAAATGTCGCGGGCGACTCCTATGTATCCGATAATATCTCCTCCTTCACCTTTCATTACAGAGGCACTCAAAAAAGCGGGGAATTCAGTCAAATCTTTTTTACAACACAGTATTTCGCCATTCCAACCGTAGTTCTCTCGTTTAGAGATGATTTCAGCAAGTACAATGTCTTGTTGTTTGGGTGAAAAAAGTATGATAGGGTGGGAGTGAAAAATTTCTTCTTTAGCATATCCAAATGTTTTTTCAAAGGCTTTATTCACATGGATGATACGATTTTGTTGGTCAGAAATCCAGATTGGCTCGGATGTCGTCTCCAGAGCTTTTGCGAGCAAGTGAATTTGTTCATCCGTTTTCTTCCGCTCTGTTACATCGTGTACAATATTCCGATATTCTGTCGCGCTGCCTTTTTCATCCCGAATTATTCTTGTCGTTTGCTCGACCCAAAGTGTTTTACCATCTTTACGGCGCACCCTGAGTTCGCAACTTGTGTCAATGGTTCCATCGGCAGCTCGCGCCCGGTAAAAATCAATAACTCTTCTTCGGTCGCGGCTATCAATAAAACGGACATACGAGGTGTGGAGCAGTTCTTCCGGTTTGAAACCTGTAAAGAGAGTTACGTTCGGGCTTACATACATTACTTTTCCATCTTTATCTGCAACGTAAAATGCTTCCCGAATATTTTCAACAAGCTCGCGGTATTGCTCGCGGCTTTCACGCAGTTCTATCTCTGCAAGCTTACGTTTAGTGATGTCTCTGCCGATTCCAACAAATCCGGCTATTTGTTCATTTTCAACCACAGGGGAGAAAGAAAAGTTGATAGTTACCGGTTCTCCTGTTTTGCCAATGACCTCGCTATCAAACCGACATTCCTTCATTTTTCCTTTAGCGACGTACTCCAAATAGGAAATAATATATTCTTTTTCGAGTAAGAAATCGTTGAGATTTCTTCCTATCATTTCCTTTTCAGTATATCCGAGCATCGGTGTTGCCGATCCTCTTGCAACCTCGATTGTAAAATGCGCGTCGGTCATGATGAAAACATCATCCATCACTAACAACGCAGCTTTCACAGAATCATACAGGGTAACAAGGATCTTATGACGAAACACGAGATAGACCGAAACGATGAGAGCGAGTATCGAGGTAATGCCATACCATTCCGTCTGGTTCTGAAAGAATGAAACAGAGAGAGAATAGGTAAACGGACTCGGAAGAACCAGCACGAGAATGGAGAGTCCGGTAAAGAGGATGCTTGATTTAGTTTTTCGCTCTGCAAACACACGAATATGAGAAAATAAAATTGCCAAGCCGATACTAAAAAACACGGACATCCATGTTACGAAGTAAATGTTTGCTATTGAGGCAGAACCATCGTCTTTAACTACAGGGTCAGGCAGTAACCCGCTCCTTACAATTGAAAAACTAAATAACCCGGCAAAATAAACTGCAATAATAACCCATTTTGATTTTAATAATTCATATCTCCGTAAGAAAACAACGATGAAATGAAGGAAGAAAAAGGGTATGAGCGAAAAAAGAAAATCGACAATAATTTGAGTAACATTATCGAGGGCAGGGAAAAGATTGGTCTCAAGAATATAGACAGATATTCCAAATGCAGTTACAGATGCGACGCAAAATGTAAAGAACTTGCCTATGACATTACCTCCCGATTTTTTCATGACAATGAAGCAGAGCAAACAATTGACAATGATGTATCCGAAGAAAGCATAGCTGTAAATCATATTCTTACCTCTGTTTTGATTTAGTTTATCAGATAACGGTTAATAGATAGTGGAGCTTCATATTTTAGTGTTTATAAAAATTGCCGCTAAATTGCAACGGTACAGATTTTTCTCTTATATAACAAATGTGATGCCAATCATAAATGAGTAAAAAATGGTTTTATTCGATATTTTTAAAATATCACGTCTAATTATGATAAAACGTCTTAATATGAGAATTTAGTGTGATATGGAACCGGCATCTAAATTATTTGTACTTCTATTAAGAGCAAAGTATATTGAAATATGGATAGAATTTATCTTGACCATACGGCTACGACTCCACTTGATACAGAGGTATTTGATGCTATGAAACCATTTTTTTTCGAAAAATATGGGAATGCTTCGTCAATTCACTCTTTTGGAAGAGAAGCAAGAGCAGCT
>SCUC01000017.1 GCA_004322375.1 Bacteroidota bacterium | reverse complement strand
AATAGCTCACCGGAGGATGCGAAAGAGGTAAAAAGTAGAGCTGATTTACGACTTAACGCCCTGGGTTCCGGTTCAGATTACACTCCCTTCTTGCAACATGCCGGGGTTGCTTCGTTGAATCTCGGCTTTGGTGGAGAGGATGGGGGCGGTTCGTATCACTCAATCTATGATTCGTATGACCATTACACACGCTTTGGCGACCCCGGATTCAACTACGGCATCGCTCTTGCCCAAACAAATGGCAGGGCGGTAATGAGACTTGCGAATGGGGATGTTCTCCCGTTTGAATTTTCCGGCGGCGCGGATGCAATCGCGAAGTATTTGAAAGAAGTCATTCAAGCGCTCGATGATATGCGCAAGAAAACGGACGAAGAGAACGCGATGATAACAAGCAAATATTGGGAAGTAACCGCAGACCCGAAAGAAACATTCATCGTTCCGAAGAAAAGAGAGCCTGTTCCTTATCTTAATTTCTCTCCACTTCAAAACGCAGTTGCAGAGCTTCAAGCCACTGTTTCAGAGATTGCGCCATACATCAACGATTCGCTTTACCGCAAGAGCTTGACGAAAGAGCAGACGATGACGTTTGATGCAATGCTCATGAAGATGGAGCAGCATCTTACAAGCAAGGAGGGGCTTCCGGGCAGACCCTGGTATCGCCATCAACTTTACGCGCCGGGAAAATATACGGGGTATGGTGTGAAAACGTTACCCGCCATACGAGAAGCAATTGAACTACGAAATTGGAAAGAAGCAGAAGAACAAATTGTTGTTGTAAGTGACGTATTCAAGAATTATACGTCAAACATTCGTGCTATCGCTGACTTTATTAAAAATCTTTCAGTTTCAGGAAAGTAAAAACAAGAGATGCAAGAGTTTACTGTATTCTCTTGTTATCAACCAACAATTACCATTACATTTAAGAGGACAAAATAATCATGCGTAGTATGTTTATCATTTTTGTAACAATGACGATATTCAGTTTTTCATTGTATGGACAGGAGGATACAGTCAATACAATTAACCTTGATGGAAAATATGCGATAATGTTTCAAGTGACTTCCTCTTTTAGCCTCCGATCATTCGAGGGGCAATTATTTTCAGCCAAAAAGATGATAGATAATGAACAGGCGTGGCGTCTCGGGGTGAGTTTAAGTGGATATCACCGAGAGGGGGACAATATAGGTTCAGACTATACGGTCTATGATGCCTCAGCATCACAAATATCTCTATCGCTGTCATTCTCTAAACAGAATTACATGAACAGTGAAGATTTTATTCGATTATATACAGGTCTAGGGTTAAGGGTAAGGTATGACCACTCTTGGGGTGAAAGTAATTTTACCAGCTATTCGAATGCAAATGAATCTATCAGTATGGGTCCCATCATCTATATTGGGATTGAATGGTTTTTCACAAAGCGTATGAGCCTTTCGGGCGAATATGGAGGATATTTGTATTATCGCTATAATTACTACAGTATGTATTCGAACTCATTATCCAAGGATGTTACATCATCTGACCAGACTATTGGATTCTCACAAGATGATGTAAAGCTTGGTATTTCTGTTTATTTTTAATTGTTGAGTTATCTTTTGATTTCTGTAGAATAGTAAAGCGCCATGAGCAGACTAAAACTTGTTACGAGTGATTATTTTCCTGAATACAGGAACCGGCAGCGGCTTGATTTGGAAAAACTGTTTTCCAAAATCGAGTCAGTTACGAAAACGCCGGAACTTTCTCATACTTCATTTCTTCTCGCTTCAATATCCTCCTCGAATATTGAGGGGAACCCCGTTGATATTAATTCATATATGCGATATGTCGAATCGGGGAAAAAGCTTAAGAGCAAATCCATACTTGAAATCGAGTGTTTAATAAACGCGTACGAGTTTGCTAAATACTCGAGGTTGACATTTGAGAACCTCTTACAGGCGTATAAAATATTTGCTATAGCATTAGGCATCAACAAAAAGGATGTTGGAGCGTTGAGAACAGGCGAAGTGGGAGTTTACCGGATACAACCGGGGGAAATGCCTGAAAAAATTTATTCCTCAGCGCCAAAAGAGATTCTCCATGATGAAATGAAAAAATTATTTAGCGATATTGGAGCGCTCAATAAAAGGTCGCTTTCCATTGACGAAACATTTTATTTTGCGTCATTTCTACATTTAGTCTTTGTCAAAATTCATCCGTTTGCAGACGGGAATGGAAGGGCGGGACGGTTGCTTGAAAAATGGTTCCTCGCGCATCATCTGGGCGCAAATGCGTGGCATATCCGCTCAGAAATGTATTATTGGAAGAATATCCGTTCCTATTACTCACGATTAAAAATAGGCAAGACATACGAGACGATTGATTATAAGAAGTGTCTTCCGTTTTTGTTGCTTTTACCCAATGCGCTAAAGCTGAAATAAAAAACCAAGGTTTGCTTATTTCATGCAACAATTTTGCTCAACGCCCACCGCCCACTGCTCACCGCTCTATGCTCCTTGCTCCCAAATAATTAAGTTTAAGTTTACATAATATGCTCCCGAATTTCATAAAGCAAAACATTGATATTGCTCCCATAGAACGCTCTGAAACGATACCTTCAAGCTGGTACACGGAGCCATCTATGCTTGAGATTGAAAAACAGCTCATTTTCAACGAGCATTGGCAGTA
>SCUC01000016.1 GCA_004322375.1 Bacteroidota bacterium | reverse complement strand
CTCACCTTAATTTCTACTTACGAGCCATGTGCTATGTGTCGCGGTGCCATCCTTGAGTATAACATCAAGCAGATTCAATTTTTAAAAGCAAAATCTATCTGGGAACTATTAAAAGAAGATTTGCGCGCATACCGTTATCAAGTAAAGAGAATTCATGCAGGAAATGATGATATTCAGGATTCATTATTCTATTTGCATCCGGGATATTTGAGCAAATAATCGCACTGACCATCCGTGTATGGGATGTCTGAAAAGTTGTATTGTCATACCTGCGAAGGCAGGTATCCAATCAGCATTCTTCAATTTTGAACGAATTTCTGGATTCCTCCCGCTATAATAGCGGGACGGGAATGACAAAACCGGGCTTTTGAGACCGCCCTACAAAAGGAGAGGTCCAGGTAGAATATTATTTATGAAATTGATGCACTATCCTTCACTTCTCCTTCTTGCAACTTTCAGAACTTTTTAGCATACTAATAGATTGAATTTACATCATCCCATGAAAAAGAACATTGTTCTTTATAACCCCATAGCTCCATACTACACGTTGCCGTTGCAGTTTTTAGCTCTTGCTTCCGTGATTGACAAGGAAAAGTATTCTATCCACATCATTGATGCAAGGATAGAGAAAAACGCTAAAGCCGCTCACGATAAAGTAATTGAGTTATTACCAAATGCCGCATGTGTCGGCGTATCGGTTATTACAGGTTCTCCTATTATTGATTCGATTGCGATTTCGCAGCTTGTTAAAAACCACGCTCCCAATGTTCCTGTTGTTTGGGGCGGCTGGCACCCGTCCATTTATCCTGAGCAATGTATGAGGGATGGATTTGCAGATTACTGTATCTTTGGACAGGGCGAAATTACATTTTTGGAATTGCTGGATGCTCTTGAATCGGGAGACGGATTTGAGAAGATTTTGGGGTTAGCATATATCAGGAACGAGCAATTTTTCCAGAACGATGAGCGGAAATTTATTGACATCAACCAATTTCCCGCTTATGACTACGACTTGCTTCCTCTTGAAACATACTTTTCGCTTAAAAATATTCGCCAGATAGATTATTATTCTTCGCAGGGCTGTCCGTATCGTTGCGCGTTTTGCGCCGACCCGTTTGTTTATAACCGCAGATGGTCGGGCTTGAAAGCATCTCGAATGTTGTTCGATGTTTTTGAAATTGTTAAAAAATACAACGTACAGGACATCAACTTTCAGGATGAAAACTTCTTTGCAAATAGAAACCGTGTGCTTCAATTTTGTCAAGGAATAAATGAACGAGAAATGAAGTTCACCTGGTCAGCCACTTCCCGTGCAGACCAAATTGCCCCGCTTGATGATGCTTTTCTGCAAGAGGTTTCCAGGGCAAATCTCAGAAAGGTTGTTATCGGAGCCGAGTCAGGCTCTCAAGAAATTCTCGATTTGATGAAGAAAGATACGCTTGCGGAAGAAGCAATCATCTCTGCGGAAAAACTCTCGAAGCATGGAATAGGCGCCGCGTTTAATTTTATTGTTGGTTTCCCCGAAGAAGGATTTGAAAATACATTAAAAACACTCTATACCATCAAGGAAATCAAACGCATCAATCCCAATTTCGATTTTGGTGTCTTCTTCTTCACTCCCTATCCCGGCACTGAGCTCTTCGATTACATTGTAAAAAAAGGATACAAGGTTCCGCAAACATTGCATGAGTGGTGTTCGATTGATTTTATTAAGTATTCCGGTTACTGGGTGAAGGAAGAAGAACGTCAATACGTTGAGCGATTTAAGTTCTATACGAAATTGGGAACAGAATCCCACTACTCCCGCGGTTGGATTAAGCCATTGCAACAGCTTGCCGCCGCTCGTATCAAAAAAGATTTCTACAATTTCCCGATTGAAAAAGAATTAGTAAATTTTGTTAGATACAAAATACTAAATCAGGTTAATTGGTAATTATTTAATACACACCCCTTAATCCCCTCTCCATAGGGGAATTATCCCCGTGAATATAAAAGCATTTCTCAGCGCGCGTTCCTCAACCATACATACACTCCCGATTGCAATCCTGTATGTAACTGAAGGATGCAATCTTCAGTGCATCATGTGCTCCTACAGGGAACAGCGTAAGGACGAGCTTTCACTTTCTGAAATTCGAGCGTTAGCAATATCGCTTCACGAGTTTGGCTTAAAACGCATTGTCTTTTCCGGAGGAGAGCCTCTCCTCAGGAAAGATTTTCCTGAAATTTGTCAAATCTTCTCTAAGCTCTCCGTAAAGCTAACTCTCCTCACCAACGGGCTCCTTTTGCACAAACGGTATGAAGAGCTTAAAACTTACTTCGAGGAAATTATCGTCTCTATTGATGGACCCGATGAGCAGACCCACAATTCTATTCGAGGCATCTCAGCTTTCTCTCAAATAGTGAAGGGAATAATGCACGTTCGTGAAACTTCCCCTACGCAAAACATCTCTATTAGAACTGTTCTTCAAAAAAGAAATTATGAACGGCTGGCAGACATGGTGCGCTTTGCAAAGGAGGTCGGCGTCAACCGTATTTCCTTCCTCCCCGCCGATGTTCTTTCAGATTCATTTGGAAGATTTACCCAACAAACAGTCGAAAACCAGAAAGAAATTATTCTTACAGAGGATGAAATCAATCGGCTTCGTCAAATCATCAAAGAAATGACATCCACATTTCGCACTGAGTTTGAAACAGGATTTATTAGCGAATCACCCGAAAAGCTCCATCGAATTGCTCATTACTACCAAGCGCTTTTGGAAAAGGCAGACTTCCCACCCGTCCTTTGCAACGCCCCTAACGTCTCTCTTGTTATCCAATCCAACGGAGAGCTTCTCCCCTGTTTCTTCCTCCCCTCCTTTGGCAACATCAGGCAAACACCAATCCGTGATGCAATCAACTCTCAAGCCATTCAAAAAACCCGCACCGATGTAAAAAAATTTGAGGTGGAGAGGTGTAAAACGTGCGTCTGCTCGTTGTATGTTTCACTGTCGCGAGCGTTGGTTGAGAAATATTAATTCTCATCAAGTAATCCCCAAACATAATGTCATTGCGAGTCGGTCTCTAATACGTTTTTTAATATATGGAGAATAAACTCTGACACCCCTTCGGTGTTTTCCGCATGGCTTTTACCCGTAGTTACCCCGTTGAGATTATTAAATGAGTCAATCCCGCAAGGGATGACAGTATTGTAGGATAGTTTGGAAAGACATTAAAACCCTGAAAGGGTGACATATTCGTTGAACTAGTCAGAAAAGACAAATAATAATCCGATAAG
>SCUC01000127.1 GCA_004322375.1 Bacteroidota bacterium | reverse complement strand
CTTCAACTCACCAACATCTTGCGCGATGTGGGTATTGACGCGAAGTATGGCAGGATATATCTTCCCTTAGAAGACCTTCACAGATTCAATTATCACGAGAGTGATATTTTCAGCAAAAGATATGACGCACGGTTTATTTCACTGATGGAATACGAAGCAGAAAGGGCAGAATCCTATTTCAGGAAGGCACAAGAAACATTACCGCATGAAGATAAGCGCGCTATGTTTGCTGCAAAAATCATGGAGCGAATTTATTTCCACACTCTTCTGAAAATAAAAGAAGTACAATTTAATGTGTTTGACCACAAAGTGTCGGTTCCGAAATACCAGCAGTTATTGATAGCGATAAAATATTGGGTGAAACATCGTCTCATAGCAACATGACGAACGATGTGATCATTGTCGGGGGCGGTCTCAGCGGATTAGGGGCGGCAGTTGAACTTGCATCAAAAGGCGCTAGAGTAATATTGTTTGAACAATCTCCGAAATTAGGAGGACGGTGCTACTCATACATAGATGCAACGACAGGTGACATTGTTGATAATGGTCAGCATGTTCTCGTGGGCGCGTATCATCACACATTGCGATATTTAGAGATGATTGGAACCCGATCCTATTTAAAAGGGGAGAGCCGGCTATCCCTACCTTTTTTTCACCCTGAACAAGGAATTCACACATTTTCTGTTTCCGTTCTTCCTAAGCCATTCCACCTAACGACGGGGATGTTACAATTTTCATTATTGTCGTTCAAAGAAAGAAAAAGACTTCTTAACGTAGGCTTAGAACTGCAACAATGGAATAGTAACAAGGAACAACATCTTTCTTTACTCACTATTGATGAGTGGCTTACATCTCTCAATCAATCAGAAGAGGCAAAAAAAAATTTTTGGAACCCTATTGCAATCTCGGTGATGAACGAATTACCGGAACGAGCTTCGGCATTGCTGTTTGCCCGGTCACTTCGTTCAACGTTTCTGGGAAAGAAAGCTGATTCGAGATTGCTC
Organism: Bacteroidota bacterium; assembly: GCA_004322375.1. Taxonomy (GTDB): domain Bacteria; phylum Bacteroidota; class Ignavibacteria; order UBA10030; family SZUA-254; genus FW602-bin19. Next base: position 3,281 of record SCUC01000127.1, on the reverse strand, counting down.
ATCCCGACTATTGGACAGACGGAACTCTATGTTCACGGCGCTGAGGAAGTGTTAAGAAAACATAAAGCAATTGTACGAGTAAACACTTCCGTTGATAGAATATTAATCAACTCAGGGAATTCAATTGGGGTCGAGGCAGGAGGAAAAATCGAAAAGGCTCATTCAATTATTTGCGCAGCGCCTTATTTTACCCTCCAAAAGCTTTTGCCTGATGAAATTACAACCATTGTACCTTTTTCTCATCTGAATAAATTCAAATCTTCACCGATTGTCTCTCTCCATCTCTGGTTTGACAAAGAATTTATGGAGCAGGAGCTAATCGGTTTGATAGACATGCAGCTGCAATGGGTATTCAATCGAAGGAAAATATTGAAGGAGGGGGGAAAAGCAACAAGCTATATATCAGCCGTGATTAGCGGGGCGCACGATGTTGTTCACTTATCAAAAGAAGAGCTTCTGTCCCTTGCCTTGAAGGATATTCACCGGGTATTTCCTGAAAGCAAGAAAGCAAAGTTCGTCCATTCCGTTATCATTAAAGAAAAAAGGGCTACGTTTTCACCTCTCAATGAAACGGAACAATATCGCCACTCAACAGAGACGCCGATAAAAAATTTATATCTTGCCGGCGATTGGACAAACACGGGGTTGCCCGGCACAATTGAGGGAGCAGTTATGAGCGGGTTTAAGGCGGCAGAGAGGTGTGGGTAGCGCTAACAAATGTCTGAATCACGGATGATGCCGATTACACGGATTGCACGGAATTTTTTGTGAAAACGTGTACCTTGCGCCATTCCGTGATTCAGAGAGTATCTTTATACAGTAATGTAAAATATTAAAGCGGCTTCCTCGCCTCGATGATTGCCGAGAGGAGGTAATCATCTAACTTCATTCCTTCGCGCCACTCGCGGATGAATTCGCGGCTGTCTTCCTTCGGGATTATAGATATATCCTTAAAGCCTGCATTAGCGAGTGTGGTTTGATATTCCTCAATACTGATTGCACCGGATGTACAGGAGCAATAGAGTGAGAGGTCATTAAGGATTTCATCCGGCAGCTTTGCTGTTAAAACAACGTCTGAAATGGCAAGCCTACCACCCGGTTTTAGAACGCGAAGCGCTTCGCGAAATACTTGCGGCTTATCGGTGGAAAGATTGATAACGCAATTAGAAATAATGGCATCCACGGATGAATTCGCGGCAGGGATATATTCAATTTCGCCGAGACGGAACTCGACGTTAGTAAAATTTCCTTTCAATGCGTTGATGCGGGCTTTCGCGACCATTTCAGGAGTCATATCTACACCAATGACAAAGCCCTTTTCGCCAACTTGTTGCGAGGCGAGGAAGCAATCGAATCCGCCGCCGCTGCCTAAATCTAATACAACTTCGCCCTCTTTGAGATTGGCAATGGCAGTAGGGTTGCCACAGCCGAGAGCCATGTTGGATTCTGCAGGAACTGCCGATATTTCTTCCTTGCTGTATCCGATTGCCGTTGTGTAGTTCAGTACCGGGTCGGCTACGTCCTTTGTGGGACAGCAGGGAGAAGCCTTTTTGCTTTTTTGAGGCGTTTCTTCTCCACAGCATGACGAGTTAGATAATGAGCCAACCGCGATTGCGCCATATCGTTCACGAACGGCTTGTTTGATTTGTTCAGATTGTTGAGTGTTCAATGTATATCCTTTTTAAATTATTTGTTTACTGTATAGACGGTTAGAATGTAAAAAGGACGCAAAAAGGATTCAGGATTCAAGTTTCAGGTTTCAAGTTGTAGGAAGGAGAGAGGATTTTAATAGATAAGCGGCTTTTGCCAACAATACATTCTCTTGTTTACATTACATTTGATCAGAGGTTTCTCTACTTGTAAGGAATAAAAATTAGGGTTTCCAGTATGGGAATGTTTAAGAAAAAGATTAAAGTTTCAAATAGTACTGATTCGCAACAGTTTTTTGAGGAGGAGTTTTGGGTTGATACGGGAGCGCTTTATTCATTTGTTCCTGAAGATTATCTCGAACGAATTAAAGTAGTACCAGTGGCGAAAAGAAATCTTATCCCGGCAGATGGGCGTCAGGATACCCGCTTATTGGGATTTTGTAATTTCCAGATTGAATCGTTAGAAGGGAACATTCCGTGTCCTGTCATTTTTGGTCCGAAAAATTCACTTTTCTTGTTAGGCGCAACCGCATTGGAAAATTTTGGCGTAGATGTTGACCCAGTGCAAAAAAAATTAAAGCCAATTTTATCGGTGATTGGAGGGTTTTTAGGGTCGAATAATAAATTAGGATAATTCTCAATTACCCTTCATCGCTTGCCTAAGATGATCTCGTTCGCTTGAGTCCATATTGACAAACATCGTGAGTATATCAACCTCATCAACAGAAGTAAATCTATAACCAAGGTCTCTGCGCATTGCTTTTAATAATGATGCGACTGTTAATAAAATTTTGGAAGCCTCCGGTGTTGCACCCACATTCATTGTACGGAAATTACCATATTGCTTGACAACATCATCGGAAGCGTATAGAATAGCATCAAATGCCGCTTCAGTACTTTGCCGTATCATTTCTGGTGTAATTGGAATTTCCTTCTCTGAATCTCGGTTTTTTATTGCAATAAGAAGAATATCGCGCCATGGTCTTAAAAGATTAGAGTAAACTTCTCTTTTTTTATCGTATAATCTTGATCTGCTTTCTTTCCAAGATTCGTAGAATCTACTTGCCAAAAAACCTATGGCGGCTGCAATAAAAGGTAATACTGTCGGGGGAGTATTCCAGAAAAGATATGCAACTCCGTATATTATTCCGCAAACTATGACTATCGTGAATGTAAGGGAAATTACTTGTTTCATAAATTGTTGTGTAATCAATAAATAATTCGTTCAGTCATTCTTAAGGAGAGTTGTAGTCGGCCAATTCATTCAGAAAAAATGATTGGATTCCTGTCCGTCTTTGACGAGGTTCGCCAAAGGCGACCTTCGCAGGAATGACAACAAATCTACTCATCTCTCACATCCCCGCTAGCATCACATATCTCAAATCCTATATCACACATTCCTTATTACTCATCTCGACAGACAGGGCAGCAGGTTGTTACGTGCGGGTAATAGTCAATCACACCGCCGGAGCGGTCGAATTCAAAGTGGCAACATTCAAAGAGTAAATCTTTCAGCATCTTGCGTCCCCGCTGAACGCGGGATTTTGCACCGGAGAGAGAGATTCCGAGCTTTTTAGCTACTTCTTTTTGTGGAATACCATCAATCTCGGAGAGCTTGATCGCCTCGCGATA
>SCUC01000126.1 GCA_004322375.1 Bacteroidota bacterium | reverse complement strand
TTACAAGCACGTATAACGAACCTCTCATCACAAGCGAGTGGGCGGTTGATGTATTCAAAATTGCTAAACGGTACAATCTTGTTACATCGTACGTCTCTAACGGGAACGGTACGCCTGAAGTTCTTGAATTTATCCGTCCGTGGGTTGACCTTTATAAGGTTGACCTGAAAGGATTCAACGACAAGTATTACAGAAAACTGGGAGGAGTGTTACAGACCGTTCTGGACACGATAAAGGCTTTATATGAGATGAAATTTTGGATTGAAGTCGTCACTCTCGTAGTACCAAACTTCAATGATTCAGAGGAGGAGCTAAAAGATATTGCAAAGTTTCTTGTTTCGGTTTCGCCTGATATACCCTGGCACGTTACGGCGTTTCATTCGGATTACAAGATGCAGGCGACCCCTAATACCGAAATTTCCTCGATTATGCGCGCCGCGGAACTAGGATACGAGGCGGGATTGCATTACGTTTATGCGGGAAATATTCCGGGCAGGGTGGGCAGTTATGAGAATACCTACTGTCCTCATTGTCAAGAGATGCTGATCGCGCGATGGGGTTATAAAATACAGAAGAATATGCTGAAGGAGGGAAGATGCCCGAAATGTAAGAATGATATTGCGGGATTTTGGAGTGTACCTGTTGAAACGAACAGATGACCAAGGATGACAAACAGAAAATGATTAATCCATAGTTGAGACGTTCTAAGCATTCTTGGTCAACAATGCGACTTGAACGTTTTCTCGTACCGGTTATAAATTCTCAGGCAATAATCTTGAACCATGAATAACTGCAAGGACGTCAATTTGTTCCTGCTTTATGCGATAGATAATACGGTAAGGATATTCAATGATTTCTCTCACCTCATTTAATTCATACTCCGGAACGATGCGACCTGAATAGGGAAATTGTGCTATTTGTTTTGACCTCGCAGTGAGTTTATCAACCATACGTAAAGCATACCGGGGAGAATCTTTGGCGATGTATTCATAAATCGCTACGAGATGAGCATTGGCTGTGTTTGTCCAATGTACAGTCACTCAGGTAAGCCAAACTTTGCTCGAACATCCTCGACAGGTAGTGTGTTTCCCATTTCACTATCTTTAAATCCAGCCTCGATAGCTTGACAGACATAAATTTCATACATCACGTCATCCCAATTAACTGTCTCCGGCAAGCTATCTAAAAGTCGTTGAGCTTGTTGCTTGATTGTGGTTTCTTGCATAAATTATTTTTTGTTCGATTATAAATATATTATAATGTAAGAACAGAATAAAGCAAATACAAATATATTTAGGTCAAAACTCTACGTACTCTCCGTATTTATGAAGTCAATGATCTTCTCTGAACAAGATACTTCTGATTTTAACCTCGGCATTAAGCTCTTTAACGAGCAACAATTCTGGCACGCGCACGAAGCATGGGAAGCAATCTGGCGGAGACACCCGGAGGAGGAGCGAGTGTTTTTGCAGGGTTTAATTCAGTTAGCGGCTGCGTATCATCATTATATTTCTCGAAGAAGCTTTCGCGGAATGGTGAATAATTTTAAGAAGGCGCAGAGTAAATTAGAGTTATTTCCGGCAGAGTATTGCGGGGTGAAGGTCGCGCAGTTGGTGGATGCCATTAATATCGTGCTGGAGTTGATAGAGCGGCGTGGGTTGAAGGGTTTTGATGAATTAGAGGCGATAGAAATAGTAAAAATAAATTAGGGAAACTATAAATTTGTTAAATATTAAGAGCCATTTCTGTGTTTGGTCTTCCTGTGTAAAGAATAGCAGATGACCGAGGTTTAAGCTGAACTAATTTTCTATACGCCTCATCCCTATCTTTGCTGTGCCAGAGTACTCTGCCGCGTAATACGGTAAAATCCTGAGCGGTTTCCTGGTCTGCAAGCAACACCCATTCCGAATCAAATTGCGCGTTAATTTCTTCTTGTGTTAAAGCCAATTCTGTGTTTTCCATGGTACAGTTCCATTATCATAAAACATAATAAACCAAAAGAGAAAAAGCAATTTCGATGGAGTAATGGCGACTTGGCAAGTCGCCCTACATTGCTTCCAAGACCAACTCCGCTATATCTTTCACCTTTACCTGCTCAGTGGCGCCTTTATCTTTCACACCGTCGGTCATCATCGTCATGCAGAAGGGGCAGGCAGTGCCGATGACGTCGGGCTTGAGGGTGAGGGCTTCTTCCGTTCGTTCGATGTTGACGCGCTTGCCGATGTGTTCTTCCATAAACATTCTTGCGCCGCCTGCGCCGCAGCAGAAGCCTTTATCGCGGGATCGGTTCATCTCAACAAGCTCAACTCCCGGAATTGTTTTCAAGGTTTCGCGCGGCGAGTCATAGACCTGATTATACCTTCCAAGGTAGCAAGAATCATGGTATGTAATTCTTGATTTTTGTTCTTGCGTGAGCTTTATTTTCCCCGATTCAATCAATCCCGCAATGAAATCGGTATGGTGAATGACTTCGTAGTTGCCGCCAAGCTGAGGATACTCGTTCTTAAAAATATTGAAGCAATGCGGACAGGTGGTAACTATTGTTTTCACATTATAATTGCTGAGCGTTACAACGTTTTCCATCATTAACGTCTGCGCTAAATACTCGTTGCCGGCGCGGCGAGCGGGGTCGCCATTACATTTTTCTTCTGTTCCGAGAATCGCGAATTTTATGCCCGCTATCTGCATCAGCTTAGCAAACGATTGTGTTACTTTTTTGTATCGCGCATCGTAGGAGCCGGCACATCCTACCCAGAATAAAATTTCAGCATCCTTTGTTTCTGACATACGCGGGATATTCAATCCTTCTGCCCAATCGGCACGCGACGCCTGACTGAACGCCCAGGGGGTAAAGTTCCTCTCAAGGTTCTGAAACGTGGTTTGCAACTCTTTCGGGAATCGCGATTCGTTCAGCACTAAATACCGCCGCATATCCACAATCGAATCAACATGCTCAATTTGTACGGGGCATTCCTGCACACACGCCATGCAGGAAGTACATGCCCAGAGCTCGTCCTCGGTTATGTAGTTATCTATCAGATGCTTGTTTAACAGCTCGTTGCTCTCACTTGATTGAGCTAATAACGGCGCTTTTTCCATCAGACGGTGGCGGATATCAACGATGATCTTCTTGGGGGAGAGGGGCTTGCCTGTAATATTTGCCGGACAGGATGCAGTACACCTTCCACATTCCGTACATG
>SCUC01000125.1 GCA_004322375.1 Bacteroidota bacterium | reverse complement strand
GGCGGGGGGAGGAGGTGGCGGAGGGGGGCGGTGGCGGTGGTGGCGCGCAGTTCATGTAATCCGCCGTATAGGTTTGCCCCCCGGGAACATTGTTCTTCACGACACATTTCAACTCAAATTCATTGGGGTACGCATTGAACCCGATATAGGCAGAGGTAGAATTTTCCTGTCCCCATAGTGTCCAATTATTAGAACCATGGGCGTCATTTTTATACCATGTATAGGTAAAATTGCCTGTACAATACGTTGATACCTTCCATGTGCCATACTCACCCGAAAAGCAGGTTTTGGTTGAAGGCACGGGCTTAATTCCTGCACCGAAATTTCCTGCCGTATGATAAAAATATTTTTCTTTGGTTTTCCAACCTTGTGAATAGGAGTACCCCAGCACATAATTGGAATACTGATCATCGTAATAGGGCATAAACATAATCTGAAGTTTATAGCTTTCCGAACCTAGCAGAAGCTTCTCGATAGAAACAGTCTGCCACCCGGCTTCCTTCACGCCATAGTTGTAGGATGCTATGACATTGCTGGGATCGGTGTTGAGAACTACCTGCCCTTTGACATACGATTTATTTGTCAGAAGAATCCGGAACTTCCGCTCGCAAGCGCTTCCTCCTGTCTCTTCTATGCTTACCACATCGCTTCCCGGCAGAAACGCCCGCATCCCCGTGTTATCTCCCCACAAATCGGATGTGTAAACATAGAGGCTGCGATAGACCTGACCGTTCTGCCAAAGGTAAGGCGCTTTGCTGACGGAGACTGGAGAAGCGAATTGCCCGGGCGGGGTGTTCCCTGCGGTGTAGGAGCAAATATATTCACCCGATGATGCAAAATGATGATACTGCCGTTGCACTTCATCACCTACCCACCACTCGTTGTTCACATCAAGACCGATACAGGTAAGTTTTAACGGGGCTTCGAACACCGTGCAATAGACATTGGATGCCATTGTCGTAATTGAAGGAGAAGGGCGGCTGCCTACGACAAAAGCGTTTCGCTCACCGTCAATAAATGCAATTTTATTATTATCCTGCGTTTGCACTTTGCTCGGGCGGTTTAAGCGATATTGTGCTGTACCTACTTGATAATACAGTATCGTTTGCGCGACCGTGCCATCGCGGTGCAAATCAACCAGCTTCCCCTCGAAATCGTCTGCAATCCAGATATGGTCGTTGGCGGGGTTTTGCGGGTTGGAGAGGGAGCCTTGGAGGTCTATCGCGACGTCAACAGGGTGCATTAAACCGGATAGCTCGAACGCATAATTATGATAAATCTTCCCGTCCGTTCTATTGTAAACTAATCGTATGATTGTTCGTCTGTCCGCATCAGCGACAAAGAGGGTATCCGTTAGATCAATTGAAAATCCTCTTGGTTCCCAAAACTTAAAATCCGCGGGATGGTCGCCGTATGAACGAATCCACGTCCCATTTTTTTGGGCGTAGATAACACGCCCCCAGTATGGGTCGAGAATAAAGGAGACGGTATTCTCCGAAACCTGATCCAAAAATAATGCCTCTATATCAAGATGTGTTTCATTCGCGAACATTCTTTTTTGGAGATTAGCATAAAAATAATTAGCGGTCAGGTTTCGGGTATTATCCGGAGAGTACGGATGAACAATATTAATTAATGTTGACTGCGAAATTTGCGCGGCGGGAGGAGAAAGCGTTATAACCTTACCCTCTTCTTGTTGCGCTTTCATCGTAGACAATATTCTGCTATCAGCTTTTGGCAACTCTACACGAACCACTGGTAATGCTTGTTGTGCAAGAGCAACAGAAGAATTAGAGATGCAGATAACCAGAGTTATAACGAATTTGGTAATATACTCTTTTTTACTCCCCTTCTTGAAATGATAATACGAAATAATTGGAATACTGAAACTCATATAGAGATCCTCTTCATAATAAAACCTTATGATGTATATTACTGGTTATTCGGCGATATTAAGTTTTTGTATTTTAGAACTTTTTAGCTCAGGAAAATAAAATTTGTCTTTATGGTAGATGAGCTCGTTATTTTTGTACCCCAAAAAAATACCATCGAATGTTGAGAGCGTTCTTTTACTGTCAACATCGTAAACGTACTTTTCCCTGTACATTTTTCCAAAAATTATTTTATGGCTTCCGGGCAGCCACCTTGAAAATCCTACTCCGAGGGAATCATCTGCATTTTCTGGTTTTAGCCAAACGCCAGCGCTTCTGTCAAAAACTCTGAATGGCGAGCCTTCATAGCTTTTTGTAAAATAGTAT
>SCUC01000124.1 GCA_004322375.1 Bacteroidota bacterium | reverse complement strand
CGGGGAGGATAATCGTAACCAGCTTCAATGTCATTAACAGGCAGAGCAATACACGTTGTATCATTACACTCCAACGCAATTGCTTCGCATAAATCGGTTGTGAATGTTGCAATGCCACACTGTCGTGGCAAATAATTGCCGATGAACGCAATGCGGTTGATGATAGAAATGGGTTGGTAGGGTTGATTAAAATTGTTCTTATTCATAATGGAGGATTACTTCATGTCAAAAATTATGTATAAGTTTTTTGCACAGCTATCCCGGCAAAACAACCACATTATCGGTTGTGTATGTTTCAATGACAGGACACTCAATATTCTGCATTCCCGGCATGCTTCTTAGTCGTTCTGCATGTTCTCCATAATTGCCAGTCGTGTATAATAATTGGGAATTTCATTGAGATGCGCTAGTGCAATTTTCCCTGTCACAAGCGGCTCATCGTGAGTGACATCGGTTATCAAATTTCTTCTGCCGTGTTCAAACTCGACGTCCAAGCCCATTCTGAATTGTTCAACGTCAAATTTGTCCCAGCGTATTTTTAGAGCATCTCCTATCTGCCTTGCTTCGGTTAAGCTAAACTGTTTTTTCTTATGCTCAGGTTTTGTGTCTTCAAGATATTCTGTAATTCTTTTTATAGATTGTTTGTGATCGTTCTCTTGTGAACGTAAAGATTTCTTTCTCCCAAGCGTTAGAAATGCTACGCCAACGACCATCATTCCAAAGCCGACGTATGGCTTCCAGTTAAAAGCCTGCTTATTTTCTCTTGTTTTCTCCTTTTTCTCAACTTCTTCGACCTTCTCGCGCATACTAATGTTGAATCCTTTATAGAGAACATGTAACAGTTCTATAGTGAGTATGATGATGTTTGTCGTTTTCATGATTATGATTCTTCATTGATTACATACATTTCCGATGCATCATCAAAGAAAGCGACCCGCTGTTGTAGCCACCTTGGCAAATCATTGTGAATCCTAAGTATCGCCTCGTGGATCTTGTTATGTTCACTCTTCACTCCAACCTCAGAACAAGCTACATATTGAATGCTATCGCTGATTTCTTCTGCCATGATACCATAAAGCATTCTTAACTGCGAATCATTACCTTTCATGAGTCGTCTCTTTGTTTTAATCGAATAAAATTTTTAGAATAGTTTTAGTTTTTGATAGATTTCATTATTCAAAACAAGAACGTGGTTCCCGTACGGCTGTCATGTCTGGTTGGATGAACCGTTACTTCTCATGAGCGATGATTTCCCGTTGGGTCAGTTCTGATATAACGAGCTCAATAATTTCAGGCCTAACTGTTTGGGCTAAATTCGGTTCGGGCGTTTTACCGTTGCACTCCAAATCATTTGTCCATCGTTCTTCGTGGTCCATACATCAATAACGCGAATGCCGACTTTTAAAGAATCAATGTATCCGTAATGATCTATTTCTCGATAATAGGTAACAAATCTTGCTCTGCGTCGGTCATATCTCATATGTTGTTCTGTTGACACATATCCCGGCAAATATTGAGTCTTCGTTTCAGAAGGAAGACTCCGGGTGACCAAAACACCGTCGTAACCATTTGATTGCACTATCTGAATAACCTGGTTTGTATCTGGTACCGCGTTAGGAAACAGCCGATAGGATGGTGTCGCTTCAACGCCATGTTTTGCTAGCTCAACACTGAAGGCATCTTCCCAAATGCGGCGTTGTACCGAATTCTTAGTAACGGAGATGATAACCATCTTCTTCAGAGGAGGAGATTGAAATGAAGAATCACTCCATATTTCAACAAGTTTGGAAGATGAACAACCAACCATCATAATAAAGAAGCAACAAAGCGCTACTCCAATATTAAACGTCGAATATCTTTTCATGGGAATACCTTTTTATTGTAAATGGAATGCCGGTAAATTGTGTTCAGTTGGGTGTTAATCGCTTGCTTGCAATTTACCACACTCACCGATCTTGTTCCTTTCTGTCATCCGGTTTCTTTTTATCTTGCAGGCGTTGATCGGTCTTTGGTCGGAGAGGTTGCGCCTTACGATTTTTATTGAGTGGAGTTACTTTTTGCAATGGCTTTACTCTTTCCTTACTGTTGGGTGGATTAAGGGCCCTCGGCTTAGGCAACTCATTTTGTTTAGGTGGATTTACCGTACGCGGTTGCTGTTGTTTTCCTTTGTTTTGCCGTGAAGGAGAAACCCGGGATTCCGGCAATTGATTCATATTATCATTGTTAGAGGGATTGACATTGTGTTGCAGATTCCCTGTTCTTCTTTCTAACGAGGGTTTTATATCGTTCAATCTCATTACTTTGGATGGTGAGGGATTCTGTCCATTGCGATTCTTTTTTTGCACTTGTGGTCTGTATATTTGTAATTCGCCATTGTGCAAGCGCTGTCCCGGTTTATTATTTTCACGAATAGCTACCGGATTGACTCTGCTGCGTGTTAACCTTTGGACATCATCTCTATCAGGGCCCGCTATGTATATAACATTTCGCTTAATGTCTTTTCGAGTATTTACTATCACTGTTGAATTATTGATAATCGTAATGTTGTTGGATTGATTGAGATAATGGTAACGAATGTCGTCCCTTGTAATATCCCTGTCCTTTACAAAAATCCACCGTTCGTTTCGTTCCCGGTATTCCCTACCAAATGCGATCTCTATACTAATGCCCGGACGGAGAGGCGCCCAACCGTAGTACCCCGGAGACTTTCTCCATGATACCCATGCAGGGCCCCATTCATTATCAGGCACCCAAAACCAACCATAATAATCATCATAATCCCAACGACCATAATGAAATGTTGCCCATCCCCATGGGTAATCGGAAACCCATGTCCATCCGTCATCGGTAAATACCCAGTGTCCATCGGTCGCATAGGGTGTGAATCCGGGATATCCATCAGGTATCCATACGTATCCGTAGTTTGGATAATCTACCCACATGCCGTAGTCGCTCAGTTCATCATAAAAAAGTTGAAAACTAACAGCTCCTTGCTGTGCATTTATTTCATGTGGTAATATCCATGTACCCAAATTCAATGTTACGAGCAAGGCAACGAAATTAAAATTTCTCATTGTATGTTCCTTCAAAATAAGTAATGAACAGAATGTTACTTCCTTGGTTTCCCATGCTCGTGTTGAAACACTCCAACAGTGCTTCCACTATTGTAATATTCCAATGGAGAGTTTGCATTTGTGTATGCTTCAGCTTAACGCATTGTTTCAAAGCAGTCTTTTATTTCTCACCGGAAAGACGTACGCATGACTTTGAAATATTTGTTTACGTTTTTGATGTCATTCTGTATAAATTAATTGCTTGGTAAATGTAACTCTAACTAATTCACCTACCATGATAAGGTACGCAGAGAAGGAGCATGAATCAATACGGCAAAGGGATGAAAAAGGGATTACACCTTTGGAAGGGTTGTATGTCTTTTCCCAAAGAAAATCCTCAGGGTTTACGTAAGGGAGAGCGCACTGCAGCTCTTCTTTTCCAGCAACAGACCAAACACATCACTGCTTTCATACTGAAGCGAAAAAGAAGTTGTTGATTCCTAGGGATGGATCGCTTATACTCACTGAAATTTTTTATTAAAAATCCGTACTGCCCAACTGTTGTGAATTAGAATTGATATAAGTACATAAAGAAGACCATGTTACGAGTAAAAATCGGTTGTTTTCGATTTGAAAAGAGATTTATTCTTTCATTTTCATTTCCATAAATAATGCTCTTAAGGTTTCTTTGAGCATTTGCCACTTCGTCTCGAAAATCTCTTTAAAATGACGCGATTTAAACCCTTTTGCAGAAAATCAAATGGTAAAAAAGAAAGTTAGAACCGCGCGAAACAGGATAGATTTAAAGCATTTGCGATGACCTGGAATAAATTAGTTCAGCTCTCCCGAAAATGATCCTCCCAGCCGATAGGAGTAGCAAAACTGACTTTGTAAATGTGTTCAATAATGCTTACATTTTTCCAGCGTAAGTATTTAACAGGCAATACAACTCAGTAAAAAGTCTTACCAAAGTCTTACATTTGATGCCGAAAAATGTTCAATCGGACTGTGTAACAAAAAGTAAAAGTGCCTAAAATGAAGTAATTTCAAAGCCCGGATGGCGGAATTGGCAGACGCGCTAGATTCAGGTTCTAGTGGCCGCAAGG
>SCUC01000123.1 GCA_004322375.1 Bacteroidota bacterium | reverse complement strand
TTGTCATACCTGCGAAGGCAGGTATCCAATCAGCATCCTGCAAATTTGAACGAATTTCTGGATTCCCGCTTTCGCTGGAATGACAAAATAACATTTTTGGGGCACCATCGAAGAATCCAGAAATCTTCCGCATAGTACAGAATTGAAGGCATGTCTCGCTAGAGCGGTGTTGGCTTCAATCAGAATGACAACATGCGCAGGTTTTCCGAAAGTTACAACGCCAGGTAGAGAATGACGACCTGTAATTTTTTTTGAATTTTGAATTTGTTTAGGATTTAGAAATTAGTATTTAGGATTTTTAAGAGATCATTTCTTGAACTTGAACACAGGCTATTAATGGAAAAATTAAATATACTTGTTACCGGAGGAGCCGGATACCTCGGCTCAATTTTAGTCCCGACGCTGATTGATAAGGGCTACAACGTTACCGTGCTTGATAACTTCATGTACGACCAAACATCCTTGCTGGAATGCTGCGCGCATGATAATTTTCGCGTCATGAAAGGTGATGCGCGAAATGAAAAGACAGTTCGCGAGGCGTTGCAAGGGCAGGATGTTATCATCCCGCTTGCCGCAATTGTGGGCGCGCCTGCATGCGATCTTGACCCTGTTGCTACCCGCTCGACCAATTACGAAGCGGTTGCGCTGGTGAACAAATTACGTTCAAAAGAGCAGAGGATAATCTTTCCGACGACAAACAGCGGCTATGGCATCGGTCAGGATGGAATTTATTGCACAGAGGAAACTCCCCTCAAGCCGATTTCCCTCTACGGCACGACAAAAGTTGACGCGGAAAACAATCTGTTAGACAGTCAGAATACTATCACGTTTCGGCTGGCGACGGTGTTCGGATTCAGCCCGCGTATGAGGCTGGATTTGCTTGTAAATGATTTTACCTACCGCGCATTTCATGATAGATACATCGTCTTATTCGAAGCGCACTTTAAGAGAAATTATATCCATATCCGAGACGTCGCGAAAGCGTTTATGTTCGGGATTGAAAATTTTGAGCGAATGAAAAACCAGCCGTACAATGTAGGGCTTTCAACCGCGAATCTATCCAAAATGGAATTGTGTGAAAAGATAAAAGAGCAGCTTCCCGCGTTTAATATCTTCGTTTCAGAAATCGGCAAAGACCCCGACCAGCGGAACTATATCGTTAGCAACGATAAAATCGAGAAACTTGGATATATACCTGATCACTCCATTGATATGGGTATTCGCGAACTCATTAAAGGATTCAGGATTATTACGAACAATAAATTTGCAAATATATAAAAGCAAATAACAACATTTCGAATCCCCGATTATACAAATGCATAAATTGTTTCTAGTTTCATGAAGCGAAGAAGCTCAAAAGTTTCAACCATACTCGAAAGATACGTTTTCACGACTCTAACTCACCCTAAATCCCTCTCTTACAAAGAGAGGGACTTTCACATCTGGACATTGAGCAGCCCCTTCTCTTTGCAAGAGAAGGGGTTGGGGATGAGTTAGGTAGATCAACGGATACGGGCAATTATCGAACAAAGATTATAGATTTGATTTTTCAAAGTGGAAAAAACTTTTGCATTAACTATTATCGGGGATGCAGCAATCCCCACAGGAAGACTACAACACTACGATACAAATGACAGTTACCGATACCGATAGAATTCTCGTCACAGGCGCGACAGGCTTTTTAGGTTCGCACGTGATGAAAGCGCTCCGCTCGGCGTACAGCACGGAGATTATCCCCGTCTCATCAAAAAATTATGAGCTGCGTACCCGTGAAGGAGCGGAAAAAATGTTTGCCGAGATGAAACCAACCATTGTCGTGCATCTTGCCGCGCACGTCGGGGGTATTCTTTCCAACAAAAAATATCCCGTTGAATTTTATTATGACAATATTTTAATCAACACCCACGTCGTCCACAGCGCGTGGAAAGCAGGGGTAAAAAAAATGGTGATGACATTCGGCGGATGCAGCTACCCCGCCAATGCAACTTCTCCGATTGACGAAGCACAGATGTGGAACGGGTTCCCTCAGAAAGAGAGCGCGGCATATTCGGGCGCGAAAAAAATGCAGCACATCCAATCCGTCGCATATAGGGAGGAGTACGGTTTTAACAGCGTGAATTTAATACCGGGGAACATGTACGGAGAGTATGACAATTACACGTTGGAACATTCTCATGTCATTCCTGCGTTGATACGAAAGTTTTATGAAGCGAAACGGGACGGGAAACCATCTGTCCCGTTGTTTGGAACCGGCAAACCAAAGAGAGATTTTGTGTATGCAGGAGATGTTGCGGCGTTGTTCCCCTATTTTATCGAAAAGTACGATTCATCAGAACCGATTAATATTTCATCGGGAACGACAACGCCAATTTCCGAGCTTGCTGAGACGATAAAAAAATATATAGGATTTGAAGGCAAATTGGAGTGGGATACCTCCAAGCCTGATGGACAAATGGTGAAAATTTTTGACGTGAGCAAGCTAAGTTCATTAGGTCTATCATGTCCTACATCGCTTGATGAAGGCTTGCGAAAAACCATCGAATGGTTTTTGCGTGAGTATGACAAAGGAGGCGTCCGACTTTGAACATCGGAATCATCGGGGGGAATGGATTTGTCGGTTCCGGTATTCGAACAACATTGCAGGAGCTTCAGCACGAGTGTACGAGTATCACGCGTGAGAATTACGCCGGGCTGAAAGGAACGTCGTTCGATGTTCTTATTAATGCAAACGGGAATTCGAAAAAATATTTGGCATCATCTTCTCCGAAGGAAGAATTTCAAGCATCTGTAACTTCCGTGCAACATTCTCTTCTGGATTTTACGTACGACTTATACATTCACTGTTCTTCCGTTGATGTCTATCCCAACCATGAAGAAACTTCGCAAAACAGTGAAGAGGCTTCAATTGATGTTTCTCAGCTTTCCCTCTACGGCTTGCATAAATATCTGGCAGAAATACTCGTGCGAAAATATGCTCGTCGCTGGCTCATACTCCGGTTCGGCGGTTTTGTTGGGGAAGAATTGAGAAAAAATTCAATCTATGATATGCTCCATGGCGTTCCCCTCCGCGTGAATATTGAATCGAAGTATCAATATTTCC
>SCUC01000122.1 GCA_004322375.1 Bacteroidota bacterium | reverse complement strand
GATATGAATGTGCTCATGTCAACGGCGACGCTCGGAGCGATGGCAATCGGGAAGTGGGAGGAAGGTGCGGTGGTAATGCTGCTCTTCGCGCTCTCGGAATTGCTGGAACAATATAGCTTGCGGCGTTCGCGAAATGCAATTCACTCGCTAATGAAGCTGACCCCGGATACCGTCCAGGTCGTCCGGGGAAATGAAACAACGCAAGTGAACGTGCACACAGTTTCTCCGGGTGAACGAATAATCATTCGACCGGGCGAGCGAATACCGTTAGACGGAGAGGTGGTTTCCGGTTCATCGAATGTTAATCAGGCGCACATTACAGGAGAGTCGAAACCGGTTGCGAAACGCATCGGGGATAGCGTGTTTGCAGGAAGCACGAACGAGCAAGGCGCGCTGGAATTGTTGGTCACAAAACGGCATAACGATACGATGCTTGCCCGCATCATCCGGCTTGTGGAAGAAGCGCAAAGTTCCCGCGCTCCTATTCATTCTCTTGTTGACCGCTTCGCCGGAATATATACGCCGGTAGTGTTTGCAGTAGCGTGCGTCATTGCAATTGTGCCTCCACTCCTGTTCGCCGGCCAGGGATTTTTTGATTGGTTTTACCGCGCGCTGGTGTTGTTAGTTATTGCCTGTCCCTGCGCGCTTGTGCTTTCCACACCTGTGACGATTATGAGCGGGCTGGCGAACGCGGCGCGTCATGGCGTTCTTATCAAAGGAGGAAAGTTTTTAGAAACGCTTGGAAGCATTAAAGCTGTTGCGTTCGATAAAACCGGAACGCTTACAAAAGCGCAGCCGCATGTAACCGATATTATCCCGCTGAATTCTCTTTCTGAACATGAAATCATCAAACTTGCCGCGCTTGTGGAATCGCGCTCCGAACATCATCTCGCAATCGCCGTCCAGCAACATGCGAAGTCGAAGAATCTCATTCCGGCAGATGCTGTGCTTCAGAGCTTTGAATCGCTTACCGGAAAAGGGGTGAAGGCGACTATTGATGGCAACATGTATGTCGTGGGAAGCCATGCGTTGATGGAAGAGATGAACATCTGCTCACCGGAAGTAGAACTGGCGCTGGAAACGTTAGAGGAACAGGGAAAATCAACCATTGTTGTTGCGAGAGAGCATGAAGTTCTGGGAGTTATTGCTATTGCAGACGAAATTCGCCCGGAATCGAGAGATAGTATTCGTCGTCTCCATGCAGCGGGAGTCGAAAAAGTGATTATGCTGACGGGGGATAACCGCGCGACCGCCGCAGTGATAGCGCAGCAGGCAGGCATTGATGAAGTAGAATCTGAAATTTTGCCCCACGAAAAAGCGAGTCACGTACTTGCGTTGAAAGAACGGTACGGGACAATAGCAATGGTTGGCGATGGAATCAATGATGCGCCCGCGTTAGCCGCGGCAACTGTGGGTATCGCGATGGGGAAAGCGGGAACGGACGTCGCTCTGGAAGCGGCGGACATCGCGTTGATGTCGGATGATCTGACGCGCCTGCCCTACGTGATGAAACTGAGCAGGCAAACCGTCCGCATCATCAAGCAGAATATTGTGATTGCTCTTGCGACAAAAGCTGTTGTTATGGTTCTCAGCTTGTTTGGCGCGGCGACGTTATGGATGGCGATTGTTGCGGATGACGGGGCGACGCTGGCGGTGATCTTGAACGGTCTGCGCATGCTTCGCTTTAAACAGGATTGATGGAGGCTACGGTCGAAGCTTTTCCTGTTTCGCGGGAGGATTTTTTTGTACCGCTTCCTTGAGGGCTAGATGGATTTCGTGCATATCCACCCTGCCCTTTCTCAAATAATTCACTTCGTTTACCTTCAGGTCGGTGATTTCTTTCACCGAAAGATCCCTGCCCGTAATGACAATAATGGGGATGCGTTTAAACTTCGCGTGCTTCTTCAGCTCGTGAATAAAATCGAACCCGTTGAGCCTGTTCAGCGCAATGTCCATACATATCACCGAAGGCTGGGTCTTTTCCACCCAATCTAATAATTGTTCTTCGAGAGGGAAAATCACAGGCTTATACCCTTCGTCTTCTGCAACGTACTTCAGAAGCTCGGCAAACCCGGGACTGTCTTCCACAATCAAAACTGCCGTTTGATCCATATTGATGTATTGAAATAATTAAGGACGAGAGATGAACGCGTTGCCGTTCCTGCTACTCAAGATGCCCCGCACGCCTGAAAGGTAGAGAGTTTTTCTCTAAAAGTCAATGGGGATACGGTTTTTTTTCTGTCTATTTTTTTAGACGCATGACTCTATAACACTACCACCGGCAGGCATAAATCCTATTTTCCGCCTCATTTTAGCAAATTCCATGCTGGCACACTGATTGTACGTTATTTCCGTGAGATAAAAAAATGTTTTTGAAAGGATTAAATATGAAACGGTTACTTCTCATACTGACAGCAGTCGGGGCGCTGCTTATTCTATCGGGCGAGGGGACGTATGCAAAAAGCGGCGTTCGCTTCAGCCTGTTTTACAGCTCGCTTTCTCCCTACGGGGAATGGGTTGACTGCTCCTATGGTCATGTATGGAGACCCGTGAACATGCATCATGGATGGAGACCCTATCTCTACGGCAGGTGGGTATGGACCGATTACGGATGGTACTGGTATTCCGATGAGCCGTTCGGATGGGCGACATTTCATTACGGACGATGGGTCTATGACGACTTCTACGGATGGGTCTGGACGCCGGACGATGTGTGGGGGCCTGCATGGGTAGAATGGAGATACAGCGACGACTACATCGGGTGGGCGCCTCTTTCTCCTGCGGCGCAGTTCAGCTTCTCGGTCGGGATTTCATTCTCCTCCGGCTGGAGCACTCCGGTGCATTACTGGAATTTCGTTCCCAGTCGGAGCTTCACCTTGGTGAGAATTGTTGATTATGTTCAGCCCGTGGATCGAACGCGAAGATTTTTCGGGAACACGCGTCATGTTCACCGGATTGATACAGACGGCGACCGCGTGATTAACCGCGGTGTTGACGTCAACTTCGTTGAGCGAAGAACGCGGACGCGCATCGAGCGGACGGAAGTTACTACCCGGACAGAGGCTGGAAGAGATAAGATGGTGCGCGCCGAAGGACGCAGCAGGCTTGAAGTTTACAAGCCCCGGATGGAAGGCTCGACACGGGAAACAGGCGTTGAGCGACGCGAGAGCGGAACGCGCAGGTACGATACACGCAAGGAAGCGACCGGCGCAGAACGAAGAACCCAGGAGTTGAACAGAACGGAAAGCAGCCGCAGGCATTATGAGGTGCAGCGCAACAGCGAGCTGCGGCGGGAAACGTTCGAGCAGCGTAAGCAGCAGCAGAGAGACGACAGGCAAACGGACGTGAACCGCTCATTCCAGAACCGCGAGCGCAAGGAAGTGCAGCGGCGCGAACCGCAGATACAACGAAGGAATGAACAGCAGCCGACGCAGGAACGCAGAATTGAACGCGGCGCTCGCCCGACACAGCAGCGCGAAATGAAGCGCGTTGAGCGGGCTCCCCAGCAAAAGCGGGAAAAGCCGCCAAGCGAAGGAAGACAGCAACGACGAAGACCGTAGCTCCAACATTGTCATTCCCGAAAACTCTTATAGGGAATCTTAAAGATCGAGGGTAAGATTCCCGCTAAAATCCTGCGTGAATGACAACAAACGAATAGACGATAGACCAGACAACCTGACCCGCAACAAGCGATAGCCTGTTGCGAGGTTAAAAACCCACCTCCGAACCCACGGCGATT
>SCUC01000121.1 GCA_004322375.1 Bacteroidota bacterium | reverse complement strand
GTATTAGTAATGCTGTGAATAAGTGGATAAGTGGGTGAAACTACCTGTTTAGCCTTATTATTGATGTATTATAAGACGTCATAATGTGTACTCTATCTGGGTATGTTTAAGAGTTGTTCACGCTTTATATGATAAAAGAACAACGGATATAAAAATAAAAAGTTATCATCATTTGCTCAACAGGTTATCAAGAGAAAATGAAACGATATAGACAGGTTATCCACAAGTTGCATAGTAATTTGTTATTGCTAATTAGTTATTGGTAGAATGGATATATGGGAACAATGGGAATACAATTACTTGATTGTAAAATATAGTTAGCGTATATTTGCGAAAGCAGTAGGTATAGGATTTATCATTTGTGATTATTGAAATTATTGAGGTACTGTATGGCAATTTATTCTACAACAACGGTAAAAATAATAGCAGAGCAACTTCGATGGGCAAAAGAAAAGGAGTTTTCAACGGCAATCCTTGTCGGAGCGGGGATGTCTGTTACTGCCGGGATACCGGCTGCGAAGGGAATAATAGATGAAATTAAAAATCAGTTTAAGGAGTTAGCGCAAACAGCGGAGAAGGAAACATATCCAGCATATATGAGTCTTCTTGGGCATCTACAAAGGAAAAAGCTTATTGGAGAGTTTGTTGATAAAGCAAAAGTAAATATGGCGCATCTTTACCTCGCAACGCTGGTAAAGGAAGGATATGTTGACAGAATATTAACAACGAATTTTGATCCGTTAATTATTAAGAGCCTGGCGTTGCACAACGTCTTTCCGGCTGTGTATGATTTTGCCGCTTCCCAAGTATTTATGCCGGGAGAATCAGCCGATCTTTCAGTCTATTACCTTCATGGACAACGAGATGGTTTTGTGCTTCTTAACACGGACGAGGAAGTTACCGAGCATGCGAAGAAACTCACCGATGTATTCTCAGATTCTAGAAGAGGCAGATGCTGGCTTGTAATAGGATACAGCGGGGATAACGACCCGGTATTCGATCAACTCGCGAAAGAAGCCGTTTACAGCAACAAACTTTTTTGGATAGGTTACGATGAACAGCCATCCCAGCATGTAGAAAAAAGAATATTAACACCAAGAAACAAGTGTGCATACTTTCTCGGCAAGCAGGATGCCGACCTTTTCTTTTTAGCTCTAGCACGCGAATTAAATCTCCTTGAACCACAAATTATATCTCATCCTTTTACGCATATTAAAGAGTCTTTATTGTCAATCGCAGACTTAACAAAAGACGCTAAAGTAACAAACCTTACTACAGAAACAAAAAAGTGGATTGACATGGCAGTAAGGATTTTTGAAAACGGAGAAGATTATACATTGGTTGCAGGAAAGAAAGAAGAAATCACAAACGATGAGCTCATCCGCCGGGCAAGGGAAATTTGGACGTTGGAAAAATATGATGAGATAGATTCGGTTCTCAAGGATTTAAGCTCAAAAGATGTCCCTGAGGTGAAAACGTTTATAGCTTATGCGTTTAACAATTTGGGTGTAGATCTTCATCGTTTAGGGAAATTTGAAGACGCAATAGAAAAATATGAACAGTCGTTGAAGCTCAAACCGGACTATCACGAGGCTTATTACAATTGGGGGACTGCGCTCTCTGATTGGGCGAAACAGAAAACGGGAGAAGAATCCGACCGTCTGTATACCAAAGCGTGCGAAAAATATGAACAGTCGTTGAAGATCAAGCCGGACAAACACGGGGCTCTCTACAATTTAGCATGCTTGTATTCATTATTTAAGCAAAAGAAAGAGTCGCTGATCAATTTGCAAAAAGCGATCTCATTAAATGCAGTAAATAAGGAAGATGCAAAATCCGATAAAGATTTTGAATGGCTTTGGGAGGATGAAGAGTTTAAGAAGATAGTGTCTGAACTATGATTTATGTGATTTCATGAGGACTATGATTATTAAAGAAGAATATCCGTTGAGCGAGCTGACGGGGAAGATTATCGGGTGCGCGATGGAGGTGCATCGTGTCTTAGGGAATGGTTTTCAAGAAGTGATTTACCAGAGGGCGTTGGAAATTGAAATGCGTCAACAGGGACTTGAATTTAGCCGTGAACATGAGATGGAAATTTCCTATAAAGGGTATAACATCGGCACAAGGAGGGTAGATTTTTTTGTTGAAGGAAAAATCATGGTAGAATTAAAGGCGGTAGTACAATTAGAAGACGTGCATTTAGCCCAGGCAATCAATTATCTCGAAGCCTACCGACTCGATATAGGATTACTAATAAATTTCGGCAACACCTCCCTCCAATTCAAACGCGTCATGAAACCCAAACCGAAGCTCAAATAATCATAGTCTTCAAAAAATCATAAAAATCACAGTTAAGACACCTACAGTCTGCTCTCCAATTTCCCTTTCAAAGAAAGCACGACCTGCCGCTCCTTGGGATTCATCTTCATATTATCTTCCACAGTCTGGTAGGCGTGAATGACGGTGCTGTGGTCGCGCCCGCCAAAATGCAAGCCGATTGTTTTCAACGAGGAGTTGGTTAGCTCTTTCGCAAGGTACATAGCGATTTGCCGGGGGTTGACGACCTCTTGCTTGCGGGTTTTGCCTCGGAGCAAATCTTCGGGGATGCCGAATTGTTGGCTTACAAGTCGTTGAATATCTTCAATGGTAATGTGTGTGCGGAACTCGCCGATGACGGAGCGGATAACGTCCTTTGCAAGCTCGATGTCAATTTTGCGTTGCTCAAGAGATGCGCGCGCTGCAAGGCTGATGAGACAACCCTCCAGCTCGCGGATGTTCGTTGTAACGTTGGAGGCGATAAATTCTAAAATGTCATGAGGGATATCAACATGCTCTGCCTGGCATTTCTTTTTCAGGATGGCGATGCGCGTTTCAAGGTCGGGCGGCTGAATGTCGGTTGTCAATCCCCACTGGAAGCGGGAGATGAGGCGGTCGTTCAAGCCCTTTAATTCTTTGGGAGAGCGGTCGGAGGAGAGAACGATTTGCTTTCCCTGCTGGTGCAGCGCGTTAAAGATGTGGAAGAAATAATCCTGCGTCTTTTCCTTTCCCGTGAAGAACTGGATGTCGTCAACAATAAGAAGGTCAACGTTGCCGTAGAAGCTGGAAAACTCGGAGATATTATTTTTCTGGATGGCGTCAACGAAATCAACCGTGAATCTCTCGCTGGAAAGATAGAGCACCCGCACCTGCTTTTTCGATTGCAGCACCTGATTGCCGATTGCCTGGATGAGATGCGTTTTGCCAAGCCCCACGCCGCCGTACACTACAAGCGGGTTGAACGAGGTGCCGCCCGGATTGTTCGCGACTGCAAGCGCAGCAGCGTTTGCGAATTGGTTGCTCTCCCCCGTCACGTACTGGTCAAACGTGTATTTAGGTTTTAATCCTGAATCAATCGGGGGCTTGGGCGCAAAAGAGCGAACTCCGGTTGAAGAGAAGGTCGTTGTGCTGAAATCCTCCACCTGCGTTTGTGGAACAGGAACAAGCGTAGGCTGCTTATATGTATCCGCGCCGGAACTATCCTCATCGGGAGAGATGATATATTGAGCGGAAATTTCCGCTCCAGCCGCGCGCGACAACGTATCGTTGATGAGCGCGTAGAAGTGTTCTTCAATCCATTCAAAGAAGAAGGAGCTCGGAACCTGCAAATAAAATCTGTTCTGCTCAAACTTCAGAGGGATGATAGGCTCGAACCACGTTTTGTAGTTGAGATTGCTTACTTTCCCTTGTATTATGCTTAAACAGTCCTGCCAGATTTGATGGGCAGTAAGATCAATAGTAGTTTGTGGCGCGTGTTGTTCAACTTCTTGAACCGGGTTCAGGGTAAAATACTCGGTTTCCATCCTGCTAAATCATTATGGGTGAATGAATTACGCCGAACAATTAAATTATCCACAACATGTGAACAATAATGTGAACAACTACGGTTTAACGATGCAACACCGGCAACGATTGACATAATCTTCTCAAAACCAAGTAACTGCGGGTGGAAAACGAACTGGCAAAATGCAAGAACGAGGAGTTATTAACATTTTACTTTAAGTCCATAACCACTTAAAACGAGGTTAAAATAGAACAAAAAACTTATGGGAAAAAGTTATCCACAGGTTATCAACACGATATTCGTGGAGGCGTGTATAAGGAAGGTACGAAAATATTTTATATGTCAATAGTGTTATATGGAAAAAAGGGAGAAAAAATATGAATCGAATGCATTACAAAAAAATCTACTCTAAAGATGGGATAAGACTTGACAATTTGTAAATAAAAAAGTAAATTATTGCCTCATAGGGGAGTGTTGCAGAAATAGGTGGATAATTCGCACACAATATCATCTCAGCATCACATCTTACATTTGTTCTTTCATCACAAGTAGATTAAGTAATCAGCAATGATTTATCAGTTTATTATTATTGAATAATGTAATGGGGACAACGTAATCAATATGTAGCGTAACGGTGTGGAGAAACCTAGACGTACAAATAATGAATATAAGAGGTATAATGAAAGGTAAATGTATGATGCCCACTATGATGGTCAATTTCAAGAAATGCTCGATGTACGACAAACGCCAAAGGAAAAATTGTTTAGTGTATGCTACGCTTGTTTTCTTCATTATAGAATCAACGTTCTCTCAAGTGAACGGAGTATCTCTTTCGGGCGGTGTCAGCTATTCTGGAAAAAAATTCAGCGAGATGCAAATTGGCGGCTTTGCCAATATCGGTTTTCCGATCGAATCATCGGAGATCAGGGGTGAGCTGAGTTATTATGAGTTTCCCTACGGCGTAGAATCCAATGAACTTTATTTAACTACTTTTGAAATCGGGTTTCATTACGGCGGGTTTCCCGAACACGTTGCTGACCGTGAAATGTTGTTCTATATTGGCGGCGGTCCAAACTTGAATCTCTTTTCTGGCGGGAGTGAAGTAAAAACAACAACAAGCTCACAGGGTTATGATAGCACATTTTATGGAGTAATTGACCCGCACATAAGAGCGGGGTTTGGGCTGAATCTTGGTGTTGGATGGTTTTTATCGAGAGTTAGCTCGTTCTATTTAGAGTACACTGCAAAAGGCATATTCTATCAAAGAGGAGGCATCGGTTGGGGTGGAGTAAGAATAGGTTTTCGTTATCAACAAGTGAATACAGGGTTTTAACCATCATGATGAAATTGACGTCAATATCTAAAACTACCTACCATTTACATTTCTAAGAGGAAAAACTATGAAAAAAATATTCTACTCGTTTATAATAATGCTGCTGTCGTTTTTCGTGCCAGAGCGGTTACCCGGCGGCGATGATCCATATCATCGGAAGTTAATAGAGTTTTGCTGGAGCGGCAACATAGATTCTGTGAAAGCGCTACCTGTCAAAGAATCAAAGTTAAACGAACGCGACGTAGAAGGATTAA
The DNA here is from genome assembly GCA_004322375.1 of Bacteroidota bacterium. GTDB lineage: Bacteria > Bacteroidota > Ignavibacteria > UBA10030 > SZUA-254 > FW602-bin19. Next base: position 666 of record SCUC01000121.1, on the reverse strand, counting down.
CGGCGCTTCATGTAGCTTCTTTCAAGGGATACCTTGACATCGTAAAGTATTTGGTCGAGCAAAATGTTGACGTTAATGTTCAAACGCGTACAAAACTCACGCCCCTTCATTTAGCTGCACAGCAGGGACACAAAGAAATAGTTGAATATCTCCTGGATAAGGAAGCTGAGGGGGAAGCCAAAACCGTTCTCGGACAAACGCCCATGCATCTTGCGATGCAAGAGGGACAGAGCAATGTTGTTGCCCTTTTGATGGAACTGCAGAAACAAAAAAAAATGGAAAGCGTTTTGGAGAAACAGGATGAAAATAATAATACGCTCTTGCATGTTGCAGTGGTGAAAAACGACGTTGATATGGTCAAGCAATTACTTGCAAGCGGTTCTGGCAAACCCAACGCAGGCAACAGGTTCGGTAATACACCCTTGCACCTTGCCGCGGCGTATGGGTATCTCCCCATCATGGAGGAGTTGCTGAATGCTAAGGCAAATATTAATGCCACAAGCCGCGGTAGGAGTGCCCCATTGCATTATGCTCTCAGCAATGGGAATACCGGGGCTGCGAAGCTACTTATAGAGAGGGGCGCAGATGTTGATGTGAAGGATGATAACAAAAAAACCCCTCTGCATTTCGCGGCAGAGCTCGGCAATGCTGAATTGTTTGATCTCC
>SCUC01000120.1 GCA_004322375.1 Bacteroidota bacterium | reverse complement strand
TCTTACCCGCACGCCGGCTTCGCTTCCTTCCTGCGTAAACGATGTCATAGAAAATATGGCTGAAATGGTTGACAACATTGACGTTCGCACACCGCGGGGAAGTCTCTCTGCATTCAATTACCGCGTTACCCCGTACACCGGCGGCAGCGACCACATGATGTTTATTGATAGAAAAGTCCCCGGCATCATGTTCTCTCACAGCGACTATACCCATCACACTTCCGAGGATACCCCTGATAAAGTTGACCCGGTCGAGCTGGAACGCTGTGAAATCATCTCCGCAGGAACTATGTGGTATCTTGCAAACTTAGACTCGAAGCAGGCAAACGACCTTGTGTATCTAGTTCAACAAAAATCAATCGGCAGGCTTGGCGCAGCAGCGCGAAAAGCGAATATGCTTATTACAGAAAAAGATTCAGTGGTTGGAATGGGAGATGAAGCACAAAATATACTCAGGCAATCGCTTGCAAATGAAATTAAGGGAGTGGTTGATGTTCTCCATTTTAACAATGCGCAGGAAACGAAACAACTTGTAGCCTCAGTGCAATCGGGATTTAAATATCAATACGAAACTCTTTCGCGAGGACTGAACGATGCAATGAAGGGAACCAAAGCAGCAAACTCAATTACCGGTAAACCGGATAAACGCATTCCGGTTCGTATGACCCGCGGTCCTCTTGATTTCGGCTTACCCGCAAGCAAGCTCGATGCTGCAAAAGCGGCATGGTATAGTTCATCTGAAAATACCATCCGCGGGGACATGGATTTTGAGCTTATCAATTTTATTGATGGAAAAAATACTGTCTCCGATATTCGCGACGCGTTAAGCGCTGAGTTTACTCCTGTTAAGCTCGATGTCGTTGCTCATTATCTTGAAGATTTAGTGAACATCGGCGTGGTAAAGTGGAAGTAAAAAAGTCTCATGTTTCATGCCTACGGCTCGTAGAGCTTCCTGTCTCATGCTGATTTGAACTGTTAAAAAAGCATGAAACGTAAAACTTGAAGCATGAAACTTGAAGCATGGAGCCACAAACTACAATCCCGAAACCACAAACACTAATCGTGTAGACCATAAGGTGATGACTCGTGTAACTATTTTCGGCAGCTCACAACCCAAGCCAACGGAACCTCTTTATCAAGAGGCGTACGAGCTTGGCAAGCAATTAGCTTTGTCAGGAGTTACAATTTGCAACGGAGGTTACGGAGGCACAATGGAAGCCTCGGCAAAAGGGGCTGTTGAAGCAGACGGGAAAACAACCGGCGTGGTATGCGAACGGTTTGGCGTTGCAGCGAATCCTTTCATTCAAGAAAAAATTATCGTCAACACACATTCCGAGCGTCTGCATAAATTAATTGAGCTGGGCGATGCCTACATCGTTCTTCGCGGCAGCACGGGAACGCTTGTCGAGCTTGCCTTAGTATGGGAATACATGAACAAAAGCATCATGCCGGAGAAACCCATCATTGTTCTCGGAGATTTCTGGAAGCCAGTCATTGATACGCTCAAAAACGAATTTGTGTTTGAAGGAAAAGACTTCGCGACAAAGTACGTTACGCTCGCGCGAACAATTGAAGAGTGTATGACATTGCTGCCGAAGGAACTTCATGGTTAAGCTATTTGTTTTTGACTTTGTATTTTTCTACTTTGCTTTCCATTCAAATCATTATTAATAAGGATATTCTTATGAAACGTTCATTATCATGCTGGACATGTGTCTTAGCAACCTTCATTCTCATGGCGTTTGTTGTATCACAGAGTTCTTTTGCCCAGGAACATCCCGCCGAACACCCCAAAGAGCATCCGAAAGAGCATCCCGAGAAAGATGCTTCAAAAGATTCCCCTAATAAGGAGGTTAAAGTAACCAAAGAGCTGATTGGCGATGCCATTAGCAGCTATATATCTAACGATGCGATGTTAAAAGGCGGGTACTTTACTTATTATGATAAAGTAACAAAGACTCCGCTAGTATTGACCCTCGACAAAGTTCACAAAGACAAACTCGCTGTTGTTGATGAGGGATTGTACTTCGCTTGCACAGATTTCAAAGCAACGGATGGAAAAATGTACGACCTTGACTTTTTTATGAAACTTGGTAAAAAAGGACTTGAGGTCAGTGAAGTTATGGTTCATAAAGTTGAAGGCGAACCTCGCTACGGTTGGTATGAAAAAGAGGGAAAGTGGATTCGGAAATAGCCTGAGACTCATGAGAGGTAGAACCTTATTCAACATTCTGCTGCTCGTTTTTTTTAGTACACAGAGCAGCATTCTTGTATTTTCAGGGTCCTCACCACGAGTATCGGCGTTGGTGAGGACTTTGAATTTTTCCTATGCCTTTACAGTGGAATCGCTTCCCAAAGATGCCAGGAACGTTAACGTTTTTGTCCCTCTTCCGCAGTCAGATAGACAACAGAGAATTGAAGACCTTATCATCGAGTCGCGTTATCCGTATCGTGTTGAGAAGGAAAAGGAATACGGTAATTCCATTCTTCGCATTGAAATTCCTGCGAACGAGGCAGGTGAGGTGGTAACGAAAATTAGTTTCAAGGCGCAACGGAGCGGGTACACTCAGCTTGATGCTAAAAAATTGTGGAAAGAGCCCTTAACACCTGAAGCTCGCGCAAGGTTTCTTGCGCCCGATCGCCTTGTGCCTATTGATGGAAAAATACAGGAACTTACTGCACAAGTGGTGAAGAAAAATCTCCCCGACCTTGAAAAAGCGCGAATGATCTATGACCATATAACCTCAACGATGAAATACGACAAGACTGGTTCCGGCTGGGGCAATGGAGATGCTATCTACGCTTGTGATGTGAGGAAAGGGAACTGTACCGATTTCCATTCATTGTTCATTGCGATGGCAAGAGCAAGCGGTATCCCGGCGCGGTTTGTCATCGGTTTTTCCATACCGGAGAAAACGACACACGGCGCAATTGAAGGTTATCATTGCTGGGCAGAATTCTATACGGACGATTACGGATGGATTCCGGTTGATGCTACAGAGGCTGTTAAGCATCCGGAAAAGAAAGAATTTTTCTTTGGGGGGTTAGATGAACACCGCGTTCAGTTTTCAGTTGGCAGAGATATCCGGTTAGAAAACATCGTCCTCTCAGAGCCAATCAATTACTTCATTTACCCGTATGTGCTTGTTGATGGAAAGCCGTTTCATGGAGTGAAACGCGCTATTACGTTTTCAGAGCTGGGGAGTTTAGATGGCAAGTAACGAGAAAATTTTGTTGAGCAAACACAGGCTGAGTCACCTTCCCGAGTTGGTTGTTCGACCTGCTTTTTTTAAGAAAGTTTTTCAGAACGGCTGCTCGATGATGAATTGCAACGCGACATGTTGCCGCGAAGGCGTGTGGGCAGACCCTAAGGAAAAAGAAAACATCCTCGCTCATGCAGAGCTTGTAAAAAAATACATGGAGCCTCAGCAAGATAAAGACCAGACCCGATGGTTTGACAGCGAGGAGGTTGAGGACCCGGATTTTCCATCAGGAAAAGCGGTTGGCACACAAACGCGTTCCTACGGATGTGTGTTTTTAAAAAGTAATGGACACTGCGTTTTGCAACATGCCGCAGAACAGGAAGGCATGAGCAAATTTGCCCTGAAGCCATTTTTTTGCTTCGCGTTTCCGGTAGCGATAGAATATGGAGAATTAGTTATAGATGACCCGGACTTCACCTATCGTGAAGAATGTTGCGCTGTGGTTAACAAAGGAGAACACTCTGTTATGGAAGTTTGCGCCGAAGAGCTGGAGTTTATGTTAGGAAAAGAAGGGTTTGAAGAATTAACAAGAATCTCAAAAATTGCTTTTGACGATAGGGCAATGTAAATTGAAATCACGCAACTATCAAGGATGAATCTAGGACTACTGTCGAGCTGAAAAATACTATGATTGATAAAATTCAAAGCATAGACGATGAAGAATTTCTTCAAGCTATTAGGGAAATTCTTGAACAATATTCTTCAGAGGAAAGAATATTTTTTCTCACTGACGAACAAAGAGAAGCTATTAGAGAAGGGCAATGACAAATAGCGCAAGGAAAGTATATTTCAAATGAACAACTTGAGCGACAAGAGGACCAATGGCTAAACGAGTAGTTTGGTTTGAACACGTTCAAAAAGAGCATCAGTAGATACTTGACTTTTGGCTATATTACACATGCAGTAAGTCATACTGCAAAAAATTAGCAATCCGGGGATGGTCGTTGAGATCTTTCTCATATGAAGTTGCCATAATCAGAAAAAAATATTCATGTTTATAGATGAAGCTACTATTCTCGTCAAAGCAGGCAATGGTGGAAACGGATGCCTGAGTTTTAGGCGCGAAAAATTTGTCCCCAAAGGCGGTCCCGATGGCGGTAACGGCGGTAATGGGGGTAATGTTATGATTAAAGCGGATAAGCAATTATCAACGTTGATGGATTATCGGTATCAACGCACCTATCGAGCTCCCAATGGCGACCATGGAAAAGGAGCGAATAAAACCGGAAGAAATGGGGAGGATATTATTCTCAAAGTCCCCTGTGGCACACTTATTAAAGATGCAGAAACAAAAGACGTTCTCGTTGACCTGGTGAACCACGGCGACGAAGTTATCATCGTTCGCGGGGGAAGAGGAGGTCGCGGAAACGGAATGTTTGCCACTTCAACAGATCAAGCTCCACGAAGAACAGAAAACGGAAAACCCGGAGATGAACGAACAATCCATCTCGAGCTGAAATTGCTTGCCGATGTGGGCTTAGTTGGGTTTCCTAATGCAGGCAAATCTACCCTCATCTCTAGAATCTCAGCGGCGAAACCGAAAATTGCAGATTATCCATTCACAACGCTCGTCCCTAATCTTGGGATAGTTCGATATGGCGAATTTAAGAGTTTTGTTGTCGCTGATTTACCGGGTTTGATAGAGGGCGCGCATGAAGGGCGCGGGCTAGGGATTCAATTCTTAAAGCACATTGAGCGAACAAAAATTTTGGTATTTCTTATCGAGTGCTTTGTTGAAGACATAAAGCAACAGTACAAAACCTTGCTGAACGAGCTGGAACGATTCAATCCTGCAATGTTGAAAAAACCGCAAGTCATTTGTATCACCAAAATTGATAGCGCTGACGAGAAGGAAAGAAAGAAATTTTCAAAGTTGAAGATTAAAAAAGGAGTGTCGGTTCACTGTATTTCCTCTGTAAGCGGCGAAGGGTTGAAGGAATTAGTAGATGATATGTGGGAAACTATTCAAGACGTTGATAAATAACTGAAGTTACGCAATGCAATTATTGTTCCTTATATTTTTGGGTTTGCTTCTGAACCCAACCCCCTCAATCCCCCTTCTCTTGCAAAGAGAAGGGGGATGAGTTCGCGAGGTTAGTTTTAATTTCTAAGGTTACAAAATAGTCTTGCGTAACTTCAGTATATAACAAGATGACAGAAACTCAATGGACGCGTTACTTACCATACAACATTGGTATCAATCGCAATGTAATGACGAATGGGAGCATCACCATGGTGTTACAATTCAAACACTTGATAATCCCGGATGGATGGTTACTATTGATTTAACAGGAACAAACCTTGAAAAAGCGAATATCGGTGAAATCAACCATGAGCGTTCAGAAACTGATTGGATAAAATGCTGGAAGGAAAATGAAAAATTCCGTGGGGTTGGAGGAGCGCTTAACCTAGAGGAAATATTGACCGTATTTCTTTCCTGGCAAGCAAATATTGGCAAGGAATAATATCCCTTGTGACAAATCTTTTTGGATGAAGCGATAAATCTTCGTATTTTCAGTTGAGGTCAAGTCTTATGCAACATTGCGCTTCCAAACCCCGCCAGGTCCGGAAGGAAGCAACGGTAGGAAAATCGTTTTGTGTGACATGAGGAAGCTTGACCTCATTTTTTTTACTTCTCCTTGCGCACCGTACAAAAGTTGGCTCAAAAAAATGCAGCCTGACTTTATGCCCACCCACCAAGTTGATGAAGCATTGTTATTCCCTCCACGCAACAATTTCAAACGTTCCGGTAGTCGGAAAATACGGAGGCGCATCGGTCATCAACCGTGTGTCATACTTATAATTTTTGGCAAATCCGGACAACACCTTACCCGTGGAAGTATTTATAGTGCCGACAGCCTGACGTTGATATTGCGTAATGCCGCCAAGAAGAAATATGGTGCCGCTGACTGGTCTGCTGTCATAATGTTCCGCTCCGAATCCTTTCTTCAAAGAAAATATTGCAGCTTGGACGATAATATCATTGTTATTTTGTGCGTTCTCGTCAATAAAAATTTCATTTTCAGCTACAATACCCAAAATGTTTTTAGCGCCGGGTAAATCTCTCGGGTCAAACCTATACTTGATGTCATCGTCGAGCCAAATACGACCATCGGGTGACGTTCCCATCGCACAAATTGTCACTCTTCCGGCGCATGTGCCTTTTGTTCTTATTTCACCCCGGTCAACGCAGATAACACCATTGGGAGCATAGTTAGAAAGGAGCATAGTTAAAGTTGGGCCCCCGCCTTCTTTATATGTTACAGTTGAATCAGCATTAAAAGTCAGAAGAAGATCCATGTTGAAAAGATATTTTCCTCCTGCTTGCGCTGCCGCTCGTATTGTATTCAAGCTCGAGGTCGGCAATGGTATATTGACTCCTGTTTGGTAGCCTCCGAGAAATTGAGGTTGTGAGCTTGATGGATTTTTATATAATCCTTTATTATTGGTAACCTTACCGAAAAATACCGGGCGTATATTCACTGTCATTTTATCCTGCGTATGGAATGGTCCCCACACGGTATCAACCTTTGTCCAGTTGATGGCGCCTTCTACAACGGAGTAATACGCGTATTTCCCGAATCCGCTGGGTTGAAGCAATACGATGACTGTATCGCTGTACGTGGAATCTGGAGCGAAGTAGCTTGAAACAGATGTGATTTTTTTTCTAGGAGTGCCGGGAACATCAACAATTGTCGAAGTAAATTCACCACCGCTTAAAGTTCTTTTATAAAAACCGTTATTCCATGCTGAATTTAAAAAAAGAGCATTGGAACTCATTGTTGCTCCACTGACAGCAATATTATGAGCGGTTGTCTTTGCGTGATAGGTTAGAAAATTTCTGTATGCCTCGACTGCTGAACGGTTTTGATTCCTACCGAGAATAAGAAGTGTAAACGATACACTGAACGCCAATAAAAGTGAATACTTACCCATACAATGTTCCTTAGCGATTAATTTGATTACGGGAGGATAGTCGCAGCTGTCTCCAATACGAGTACGTATAAACAGAATCGTAAGCTTCCGTGCTTTCCAACAACACCGTTAGTCGTATCGAAAAAATTCCTGAAAGGCTTGCTGAATCCATAGGAATCGGAAAATCTATTTGTGCGCCTTCCCAATCGAAAAACTCAAAATCAAATTGGGTTGCTCCGAGGTACATAGGCATCGGAGCGCTGTTATTCACCGTTCGATAAAGAGGAAAATCGCGAGGATTACTCGTACTTCTTGCATCGTGTTTCGTTCCGGTATAATACTTTATTGTATCTACAGTTTTATCGAAATCAATATCGGCAAGAAATGTGAAATTGTGGTTTCCCGCCTCTCGAATTGCCCATGCCCCGTACGGAAATTTATCCGGGTCTTCACAATATCCGATTTTTCGGAAATCATATTCCACCATTTCGATAAGCGTGGTCATTCCTTTTTGGACGTTCATATCCTGTCCGTAGGTATAATTCATCATAGAGATTGAACCATTTGCCCGTATCACCATCAAAGAAATAAATCCGGCAATGATTAACGACCCCATGACATCTAACAGTGTGCTATATCCCATATCATCTACTCCTGCATCAATTATCGAAAATACCAATAGCTGTAAATATATTCCATCTTCACAGTATCATCCTGCATAGAGGGACTTGAAACATTGATCGTGAGCTTTTTATGCCATGTCTTGCTGCTCGATATCCTGTCCGGATAGTTTGGATCAATATAGACCACCTTACAGTTGACGAACAAGGTATCCGGCAGCTGAAGAAAATATTTTATTTTGAGATTGTTGTAATCATCGAAATCATTGATGTTGGGATATTGCTCACTCGAACTTGCGCCTAACGAAGATGGAGAGGTAAGTGTATTGAGAGTGTTGATAGCGCTATCAGTGCATGCAGCATCAAACAGTTTTCGCTGTGATTCTTCAATAAGCGAAGTAGCAATTGAAACAGCGGCGATTCCAGATTTCGAACGTAACATGGTTTCCCCGACAGACCCGCTAATTCGCAGCATGTTTACCATCGTTGTAGCGAGCAAGGCTAATGCTCCCAGCGTCAACATTGTTTGTCCGGTATTCATCTTGTATTTTTATTCATGTTATTGATGGTTAAATATACATAAGCCATCAAGCCTAAAATATCAGAGAGTAGATGATTTATACATAGGAGTTTTTCCTATGGATAAATCGTGCTTACAAACAAATTATTCTGAATTGCTAATGTCAAGTAGGGTGATAAGTGTTTTTGCGCACATAGGAGGAGAAATCGTGGCTTGAAATGTGTATCAATGGTGATGCAACAAATCTTGTAGTTCATTTCTCCTACATGAAGTATCAAGAAGGAAGGAATTAATAGTCTGTTATGAAGATAGACATATTAAGCGTTTTCAAGAAATCGTGAAAACGAATTACTGAAGCCTGAACGGAAAGTGTTCATTAGTAGCGGCAGTAGGTCTATAAAACAACGTACTATAGACCTACCCGCGATATGTATTGAGTTTTCTGCTGTTCCTCTAAAAGAGAACCATACTGCTCATCAATCTGCTAGATTATGAGCTTTGGCATATTGTACTAATTCAGAATTCGTTTCCATAACCATTTTCGTAAGAATATGAGTTCGATGTGTGCTTACGGTTTTTACACTCAATGAAAGCTCAGCGGCGATTTGTGTAATGGTTTTTCCCAGGGCAAGCATTCTCATAATTTGGTATTCACGGTCCGAAAGCCGTTCATGGGGCGGTTTACTTGCATCGGTTTCAAGATGAAATGCCAATTTTTCCGCGAGAGTCGGGCTGAGATACTTTCCTCCACTACAAGCTTTTCGTATTGCGGTGACAAATTCATCCGGTGGTCTGTCTTTCGTAATGTATCCCGACGCTCCCGCTTGCAATAACCGAACGCCGAACTGATCCTCAGGATGCATGCTCAGTATTACTACCGGTAATTTGGGTTTCGTTCGTTTTATATCTTTGAGAACGTCTAATCCGCTTTTCCCCGGCAGAGAGATATCAAGAACGATGACATCATATTCCTCCGAGGTTATTTTTTGCAACGCCTCCTGACCATTCGACGCTTCTCCGGCAATATAAATGTCCGGATAGTTTTTTAGTACATATTTGATTCCCTCCCGGACAATTGTGTGATCGTCAACAATAAGTATTCTAACCATAGGTCTATAGTGTTTTCTTGTTCTTGGATTATGAAATTCGAGAGTTCGATGAAAGAGGCGCTCGAACAGCTATGATTGTTCCCTGCCCCGGTTCACCGGTAATTTGTACGTTTCCGCTCAACGAAGAAACTCGTTCCCGGATCCCGGTGATTCCTAACGCGTTCGGGCGCATAATTTCCTCATGGGTAATTCCTTTTCCATTATCTTTGATTTCTAAATAGATCTCTTCATCTTCGATAAGCAACAGTATTGTCACATTTGTCGCCTCTGCATGTCGTGCGACATTGGTCAACGCTTCCTGAACGACACGGAACAAAGTTATAACGCAGTGCTGACTGAGATAGGAATCATCCAGGTCGGTAGTTACTTCGCAAGGGATATGATAAAGTTTTTCAAATTCCTGTGTCTGCCATTCTACTGCCGCGACGAGTCCGAGCTTATCTAAAAGGTCAGGACGTAATTCTGTAGAAATTTTTTGGACGGAATTTATCATCTGCTGGATCAGCTCTGCGGTTGCAGATAACCGTTCACTGATCGAACTTTTTAGTGTTTGATCGGTAGATTCGGCAACACTTATCAGCATGCCGTTGACATACATTTTCATGCCGGTTAACATCTGGCCGAGCTCGTCATGTATTTCTCGTGCAATCCAGGCTCGCTCTTCCTCACGCACCGACTGAAGACTGAACGAGAGATTTCGCAACTGTACTTCATAACGCCGTCGTTCGGTAATATCCTTCGCTAAGGCAAGCCTGCAAGACCTTCCCATATACATTAGTGCGTGTGTAGATATTTCGACATCAATAATAGTTTTATTTTTTTTCACGTGACGCCAGATGCCAAACAATGGGAACGTGGCATATTGATCAGGCTTTAACAATTGAGGAATATCCTCCGGTAGATAGATGTCCCTCAACGTCATAGAATGAAATTCATTCCGGGAAAATCCATATTGATTGATTGCTGCTTCATTAACGGCAAGAAAGACTAAGGTTTCTGCGTCATAAACCCAGCCGGGGAGTGGGTTATGTTCAAACAGGAGGCGGTAACGTTTTTCAGATTCTAACAGCACCTGCTCTGAATACTTTCGCTCTGTAATATCGTGTCCGACACAAATTAACAAGTTGGAAGGACCTTTAGTGTTCTGCCAGGTAATCCAATGTGTTGTGCCCTTGCTTGCTATTATGGATTGCTCGTATGCAGTTTTTGAAAGCCTCATCTCTCCTCGCGCTGCGGTGGCAGTTTCTATTTTTGTTGGACCCTCGCTCACTTTGCCTTGTTGGACCAGCTGCCACCAACCATTACCAAGAATGGATTCCGGGGAGTATCCTAAAACGGTTTTTATGGATGGACTGACGTATGTAGCGTTTCCTTGTTCATCGAAGACTAGAATTAACGAGCTGACCCGTTTGAGTATCTCATCCGAAACACGCAGTTGTTCTTCTGCTTTTTGTCGTGTAACGATTTCCTGGTATAATTTTTCGGTTCGCTCGTACACGCGCTGCTCTAATGTTTGGTTGATTTCGATGAGGTCGTTTTGGACAGTAACTAAATTATTCACCATCATGTTGAATGCCTGGGCAAGCCGGTTAATCTCGAACTGGACGCTTTCTCTTGCCCGTGTTTTCAAATCTCCGCGCGCGATTTCTTCCGCGGCTTTAGCGATATCGCTCAACGGGCGGGTAACGACAGAACTAATTGCGAAAACTGCAACTGCGCCAAGGAGAAAGATAATCATGCAAACAATTCCGATCGCTTTCCGTATTTGCGTTACTTCTTCCTCCATTTGTGAGAGTGAGAAGCCCAGATATAATGTTCCGATGAGCTGTCCTTCATGATGTAATGGGGTTGATGTACTATACAAACGCTCTTCATAATATGTTTTAAGCTCACTCCCACTACTTCGATAACGAACTTTACTAGCAATTTCCGGATGATAAGATGCAAAAATGGTGCCCGAATCGTCTGTAACAATAATATAACGGACAAATGGATTATCCTTAAGCCCTCTCAAATCGTTCTCAATTTCTTCTCGATCTGAAAAAACCAGATCTGCTCCAATGTTAAGAGAAACGAGACGTGATAATGTTTTGTATTTACTCAC
>SCUC01000119.1 GCA_004322375.1 Bacteroidota bacterium | reverse complement strand
TGCGCACCGGGCCGTTTCACGCAAAGCACGAACATCTCTTCCCGCGCGCGGGTGAGAGCGACATATAATTTGTTGAGAGAATCAACCATGCTTCGTTGCTCGATGTTCCGGTAAAGCTCTTGAATCGGCGCGCTTTTATTCGCCCATTCTTTTGTCGTTCTAGCCAGTCGTAAGGTATTGTTCTGCTCTTCAACTGAAATATTATCCGGTCTGGGTCTCCCATCATACAGCAACGCAATAACGACGGGGAACCCGAGTCCTTTTGCCTTATGCACGGTCATAACTGTTACGGCATCCGCGCTGCTCGAACGTTCGATATTCCATTCATCCCCTTCAACATATTCCGTTGAATATGCGAGAAAATCTTTCAGGCTGTTGCTTCCTTTAGCTTCAAATTCTTTCATCACTTCGGCAAGCCGCACAAGAGTCGCTTCTTCCTCGGCATGATGACGGAACACATCGAAGCAGGAATAAATCTCTGCAATGAGATCGTACACGGGAAGATAGCCGGTGAGCGTAAAAAGTCGTTCAAAGTGAAGGCTCCATAGGTCAGGATACTTCAGCCTGAACTGTGTATAGAGCGGCGCATAAGAGTCGTTGATAGAACGACACTCGAATAAGAACTTCTCCAAATGTTCCGGTTGCTTTTTTTCAGAGACAGCACGCGTGTAGATATCGCCGGTGATGAAGGTCGCGAAGGCAAGATCGTTCACCGGTGAATCTAAAAATTTGAGCAACGCCAATATTTCACCCGTAATCCTGCGGGTACGGATATCGAGACTGCTGTGGGACATGAACGCAATGTTCGCGTTGTTTAGCCATCGGCTGACTTCAATGACATGCTCATTGTTGGGAGTTAGGATTGCAATATCGCCATAGGAGTAGCCGCGATTGATGCAGTCCACGAGGATAGTAAGCAGCTTCCGTTGTTGGGGCGAGTCTCTCGTTGCCGCCTCATCCTCTTCCTGTTCCTCAAAAAGAGACATTTCGGCATAGCCTGTTCCCTTTGCTCCCGCCCTGACTTCTTGATGAAACGAAGTCAATCCGGACAATGCTGCTGTTTCGGCGGCGTCGGTGCGGGGAATAATTTCTTGAAATACGTGCTTGACAAACCTCACAACTGCTTCCGAGCTGCGCCAGTTCACAGTCAACTCTTTCCTGTCGCATTGCACCGAGAGAAATTCCTCACGTTCGGTCATCCGTTTCATAATTTGCCAGTCTGCTCCACGGAACGCGTAGATAGATTGCTTCATATCGCCCACAAGAAAAAGACTTCCCTCCTGAGCGAGAGAGTTTTCAATCAACGGGTGCAGCGCGCTCCATTGAATCGGCGCTGTGTCCTGGAATTCGTCTATCAGGTAATGATGAATGCGTTCGCCGAGGGCAAAAAAAACTTCAGGCACAAACTCTTCATTGATACGGTTGGCAAGCAGCTTGTTCGCTTCGGAAAGCTGAACTTCTCCGCGGCGATGCCGGATACGTTCCAGCACGCTTGTCAGCCGGCGATGCACGAGCGCGTACGGAAGGTAATAGGTTCGCGCTTTTGCCTCAAGGTAGAGTGCAATGTTCCTGCGAAGCTCTTCCTGCGTGCGCTCCACCTGTTCTACTGCGCGATCATACGCGGCGCCTTTCGATTTCAAAAGGGCTTTCTGGTCGAGCGTTCTTCCGATGAGAAGCTCAATGTTGCCTGCGGTTGCCAGGTCAACTAATTGTGAATACAACCTTGTCAGGCTAACGCCTTCGTTACGGGCAATGGTTGCGACTGCAATCACACCGTCGCATATCGCTTGCGCGGCGCGAGCTTTTATTTCAACCCAATATTCCTCAGCGGGTTCTCCTTTGTGGGAATTGATGCGTATGGAGAGGGGAACAAGCTCTTGAAAAAGTCTTGTGAAAGGATTCCAAAGAAACTTCGAGCCGGGGCGCTGGTTCTCTGCTAACATCAATGCGATTTCTTTCAGCATCGCGTATGTCGCGGGATCGCGGGTAATCTCCCGGCTCACGATTTCTAACGATTCGTTGAACGCCGGGGCAAGCGCGAATGAAACATCGAAGCGGGGACTAAACCCGAACTCGACTGCGGACGCTTTCAAGAGTCTGATAATAAAGCTATCTATCGTTTGTACCTGGAAATCCGAATACTGGTCGAGGATAGTGGCGATGCACTCGCCTGCGCGGCGGCGAAACAGTTGATCATCGAGGGAAACTAACTGGCGAAGCTCCAGCAATTCGGGTTTTTCTATACCGAGGTATGCGCATTTCAGATATTCTAAAATTCGCTGTTTCATTTCAGCCGCGGCGTTGTTGGTGAACGTAATCGCAAGAATATTGGGGAGCCGGTTGTGTGGAATACGCGTGGAGAGAAGAATCTGAGCAAATCTCAAGGTTAAGGCATGGGTTTTCCCGGAACCAGCCGACGCCGTTACCAATGTAAAATTGGGAAGGCTGAAGTTCGGCTCAATTGTAGATAATGAAGGTATCGTGTTCATTCGGTCGTCCGTAGCAGACGCAAAATACAAGAAAGGCTTCTTCCCTGCAAGTTGAAAAGGAAAAAATCTTTTCTTATTTTAGAGACTATGATGTCTGAATTTCCAGCACCCATACGGCTTCTCATTGCCGACGATCATCCAATGGTGATTGCAGGCATCAAAACATTTCTTGCCGACGAAAAGCATATCGAAATTGTAGGGGAAGCGAATCATGGACATGAGGTGATCGAGAAGGCGAAAGAACTTCAGCCGGATATTATTCTGATGGATATTTCCATGCCGGGAATCAACGGACTTGAAGCGACACGTATTCTGCGTAAAGAACTTCCAATGACGGAAATTATCGTGCTGACGATGCACGGTGAAAAAGAATATGTATTGCGATTTGTCAAGCTTGGGGTGAACGGCTATGTTCTGAAAAACGCCCCTCAATCGGATATTCTTAAAGCCATCGAAGATGTCAGCAGAGGAAAGGCTCATTTCAGTCCTGAAATCCAGAAAATCATTAAGGAGGGATTTAGCGGCGAAGACGGAAATCTGGATGTTCTTCTTCCCGATCTGACGTTTATGGAGAGGCGCGTATTTTTGCACATCGCACAGGGGAATAGCAACAAAGAGCTTGCCGACAAGTTTCTCATCAGCGTGCGAACGGTTGAAAAGCACCGCGAGCGTATTGCACAAAAAATGGAATTACGAACACAAAAAGAATATTACGTCTTTGCCGTTAAGCACGGCTTGTTGAAAGAATAGCGGGGGGTTCTAAAAAAAATTATGTAGTAGCCGATCATCAGATCGGCATTTCTTTTTTATAATGTTTTGCGGGTCTGGTGACCCGCTACTACGAGATGAATGAGCTTACTGGACGGCTTCGAAGGTTTTTTTGTTCAATAAACACATTTCTGAAATACGGGATAAAACAACCGTTTAAACTACTCTCCTTTTGACACCTTCCCTATTGTTACTACGTACATGCTACGTACAGGTACGTATTTTTCCGTACATCGAATACGTAGTACTACGTATTGATTCACTTTGCATTTAATCTTATTTTCCATAATACCAGCCTCATCTTTCCTTTATGTAGGCGATCAGACTTCAACAACTGGGATAGTATAAAATCGGACAGGGGGATTTGAAAAAGAAGGTGAGCCAATAATGCCTCGCTGGTAGTTATTATGGC
>SCUC01000003.1 GCA_004322375.1 Bacteroidota bacterium | reverse complement strand
CAAAACAGGTATTACCGGCAGGGGAGCCTGGCTGACATCAATCGGCATATTGCTTCCCGTGCTGTACTGGGTGTATTATTTGTACTTGAGCGAGTGAAGATAAAAACTACTTTTTGGCTTTTTGTTCCCCTGGGCAATAGTTCATTCCCCGTTTTTTATATTATACACAACTCTCCTTATATTAACTACATTAGAGTGACCGTTTTATAAATCGTTAAAACGATTTCAAAGCAATCCCTTTAGCAGCCCACGACTTACGTCGTGGGCTGTATGATGTTCACGAAGCGAAACCGGTTCAACTGCTTCCAACTTGAGTTCAGCTATAAAAACAATAATATTATGAAATATCATTCTCTCATTACAACTGTTATTATCATACTCCTAAGCCAAATCGTCGCGTACCCGAACTTTCTGGCAGCGCAATCTCAACGCGTTGCAGCAGTAGGTGATACCGCTCCCAATTTTTCGTTAGTAGATTTTCAAGGAAAGAAGTTTACGTTCGATAAAAAGAAGAATGATAAGGTTCGAGTGTTTTGGTTCACAAACCTGTGCAGCGGTTGTCAGTCGGTAATTCTTGACATGGAAAAAATCAAATCCTGGTACGAAAAGAAGAACGTAGAAGTAGTCGCGGTGAGCCAGCTGGGAGAAGACCGGGCGACTGTTGAACGCATTATCAAAGAGAAAAAATTGACCATACGATTTTTGTACGATCCTAAAGGCGAAGCAACGTCGTTGTACAGCGGGAGATATATACCGGGTACATGTCCCCTGAAGAGCCTGTATATCGTCCAGAGAAATGGCACCATTCAGTATGCGAATCATTTTCCCGGAGCGCCGGGGATTGAAATAGTCAAGCAAATAGATAAAGCCCTTGCCGAAAAAAAGAATTGAGGCATTGAAATTCGAGAATGAACAGGCGCGCAAAAATATTCCGGTTGAACATCCTTGTGGCGCTGGCAGCTGCGTTGTGTTCGCTCGCGTATGTAGGGAAGCGTGAATTTCAACAGTTGATATTCCTCCCCGGCACACAACCGGGGCAAGCAGATACCGCTACCTCTGTTTCCGATTGTAAACCTTGCCATGAAGAAATAACGCGCCAGTGGTCGGGGAGCATGATGGCGCATGCGCCCAAAGACCCGTTGTTTAACGCGATGCTTTCCTTAACATTACAATATACAATGGAACAGGGGCTGGATGTAGGCGAGTATTGCCTGCGCTGTCATTCTCCGTCGGGCTGGCTTGCGGGGCGGTCGCACCCGCAAACTGTCCAAGATATGTATGGAAGCGATCTTGACGGTGTACATTGCGACGCGTGTCATCGCATGACCGACCCGTTGGCAAATGACGGGAGCTCTCTTATCACGGATTCTGTTCCCGGGTATGGAAACGGCATGTATGCGGTTCAACGGCAGCAATATCCTGTCCGGGGAAGGCGCGGCATTCCTCATGCGTATGGAGAAACAACTGCAGACCCTTTTTTAAGCACGAGTGAATTCTGCGGAGTTTGCCATGAAGTAAGCAATCCCTATTTAACGCCTAACGCTCGCCACGTATCTCCACACCGTCAAGTTATGATTGAGCGGACATACAGCGAGTGGAAGCTTAGCTGGTTTGCTACGCGTGGTGAAGCGGGAACCTGTCAATCCTGTCACATGCCGACATTCGAGGGGAAAGCCTCGTCGTTGCCGGGAGCGCCTACGCGGTTAGATGTCGCGAGTCATTCTTTTACGGGAGGAAATACCTTCGCACCGCGTTCCGTTATGCAGCATTGGAATGGAGTAGATGAGGATGCAATTCAAAAAGGAGTTGAAGAAGCAGAGTCTCTCTTACGAAAGGGTGTATCGCTTCAGCTTACAGCGGGAACGGTTGGCGATTCAGTCAAGGCGCGAGTCCGGGTTACAAACCTTACAGGTCACAAGCTGCCGACAGGCTTTCCGGAAGGAAGAAGAGTCTGGATAGAGCTTGTTGGACGCGACCGGTACGGCGACATAATTTTCGAATCAGGAAGATACGATACATCTACTCACGATATACTACACGATGCACAACTAAAAATGTATCATATCGAGCCGGGGATATCAGCGACGCTTGCCGCATCATTGGGAATGACTCCGGGACCCTCGTTTCTTGCAGCACTAAACGATACGATATATTATGATAACAGAATTCCACCCAGAGGATATAAGCGCGAGGAATTTGTCGAACACCGCGCTATGCCTGTGGGCTATCATTATCATGATGGACAATATTGGGATGAAACAGAATATGTTCTGCCTTCTGCGGCAACTCAGGTAACAGCCGTTGTATGGTATCAGGTTGCGAGTAAAGAATTTATCGAATTTACAAGGGATGAAAACCTGAATAACCCTTACGATTGGAATTCGTGGGGAGAAAAAGCGTACCGGGATTGGCTCAGGTTTGGAGAGCCTGTAGAAATGGCGTCGGAAAAAGCGGCTGTTTCGGATTCATTTTTGCCGTTGCCGGAACAAAAAGATTTCGAGGCTCCGGTGGAGATTCGTCTTGCGCAAAACTATCCCAATCCGTGCAATCCGTTAACGATAATAGAGTTTTGGATTTCTGAACAAAGCTTCGTTTCTTTAATACTTTACGACATAACGGGAAAAGAAATGATTCGCCTTGTAGAACAAGAACTTCCTGCAGGGTTGCATCGCAGCGAGTTGAATGCGGCAAATGTTTCAAGTGGAGTCTATTTCTACCGTGTGGCGACAACAGGCAAGAGCATCATAAAAAAATTATTGGTCATGAAATAATAAGGCACACATCAATGTATCATAAAAATACAACGGCGATAAAGACGTTACAAGCCGCATTGTTCTTTGTTCTTTTAACAGTTTTTCCAGTGTATCATGCAACTTCCCAGAATGCCTGGATACAGAAAGTAAGTGGGGGCGGCTTGGGAAATCCCTTTTGCGTTAATCCATGGAATGATAATATTATTTATTCAGCGACAGGCAGCAATGTACTTCGTATTTCGCGCAACCGCGGGTATTCCTGGCAAACCCTTTCAACCATCACGCAAGGCACTGCGATAAAATCGGTTCAGGTGAGCGCGCGTGATACTAACGTTATCCTTGTCGCTATGGAAGCAAGCTCGACCGATAAAATTTTTAAGTCCACTGACAACGGGACATCATGGACAATCACATTAACGAAGGAATTTTATTATTGGGGAATTCCGCTAGCCTACTTACCGGAACGAGACGACGACACGGTTTATACCATGGGAGGTCGTACGATTTATCGCAGCACGAATTTCGGCAGCACGTGGGATAGCGTTCGGGCAAACCCGTTCGGAACTTCAAATCAAGGCTGGGAATATTGCATCATTCGTTCGGATAGTCCCAGCGTGTTATTGGTCGCGGATAACGCAAGCGGTATCTGGAAATCTTATGATTATGGCGTGAACTGGAGGCAGGTGTATGTTGCTTCGGGCGAAGTTCCCGCTCTGGCATGCTCCAAAGATGACCCGAAGACTATTTATGGCACGAAGTGGGGCGGGGGCGGCGGGTTCGTTAAATCCACGAATGGAGGGGAAACATGGAATACCTCTTCTCAATTTAATGGGATTAATATGTGGGGAGTTGCTGTCTCGACTAAAAATCCTAACTTTGTTATTACAGGAACATACGGTCCATCGTACAGCACAACGGGAGGGATCTATATTTCTCGCGACGCGGGGACTACGTGGCAGCGGACGTATTCAGGCTTGGTGGCAACGACAAATTATGGTTGCCTGGTTCTTGATACCTTAAACTTGTATGTATTGCAAGGCGATGGGATCTGGCGATATAATACCCCCTCCGGCACGCTTGCGTTAACGGCGCCGAATGGCGGAGAAATCTGGCATGCGAATAGCGCTCACCAGATTACCTGGTCTGCATCAGGAATCGTTTCCGTAAAGCTGGAATATTCCTTGAATAACGGCTCAAGCTGGAATGTCATAGCAGCGAGTGTTTCCGCGACGAACGGAACGTACACATGGGTTGTGCCTGATAGCGTTTCCGATCAATATCTCGTTCGTATTTCCGATGCGTCGAACGGTTCAGTGAATGACCAGAGCGACGCGGCGTTCACTGTTGACAGGGTTTTCATAACCCTGCTCGCTCCCGCCGGGGGAGAAGAATGGATGGCAGGTTCGACTCAGACAATAAGCTGGATTTCGACAGGAATTTTAAATGTAAAGGTTCAGTTCTCAACCAATTCCGGTTCGGATTGGAATGACATCGTCTCCAGCATGCACGCTTCAGTCGGTTCGTATTCATGGATTATTCCTCGTTCGCCATCAAGCTCATGCAAGGTGAAGGTCATTGATATTGCTGACGCTGAAGTTTTTGATATGAACGACGTCGCTTTCTCAATTGTTGATACAGCGCAGCTTTTTGCCGCCATTGTTCTTTCAGATACTATGGGTAATACCGATACCTTGCAGTTTGGGGAGAAAACCCTCGCGACTGACGGGCTTGATTCGTTTTTGGGAGAAGTCGAGCTTTCGGTAAAGCCTCCTCTGGGTACGTTTGATGTCCGGTGGAACGTGAGCGGAACGAACGGAACCAAGCTCGATTTCCGGGATACCTTGAGCGATGTACGCCCTGCTATTACCTATACGTTAGAGGTGCAGCCGGAAGCAGGGGGATACCCGATAACGTTGCGCTGGAATCCCCTGGTATTTCCGCTTGAGTATTTCACATTACGCGATGCTCAAACCCAGGGTGCAATGGTGTCAATTGATATGCTGGAAGATTCGATTTGCGTTATTGACAATCCCTCGATTACCGCTGTTGAAATTGTGCACTCGAAATCTCTTTCGCTGCCTCTTCATTTGTATAACAGGTGGAATCTCATATCGTTGCCAGTAAAGGTTGAAGACCGGAGCAAGAGCGCTCTTTTCCCGACTGCGATCTCCAATGCCTTTGAATACACCTATAAGTACCATGCTGTTGATTCCCTGAGCAACGGGAAAGGGTACTGGCTCAAATTCAGCGGTGAGCAAATGGCAACCCTCTCCGGTGCCCGGCTTGCCTACGACAGCGTGAGTGTTTCAACCGGATGGAATATTATCGGAAGCCTGAGCATACCTGTATCCACCGCAATGATTGTTTCCGAGCCTCCGGGAATAGTTGAATCATCATTTTACGGCTATCAAAACGGCTACTCGACTGTGGATACTCTCAAGCCTGGCGGTGGATATTGGGTAAAAGCAACGAAAAAAGGAAAACTGATACTTTCCGGCGCGACAACGAAGAACAACGGGAAGAAAAAAGAGTAACAAGGGTTCTAAACAACGAAGGGAGGCATAACATCAACAAAGGAGCAACAGATGTCTTGGAAAAAGACTGCAATTACCGCCATCAGTTTTTTTGTTCTTATTTCAAATTGCTATTCACAGGGAGAATCCGCTCTTCCGTTTCTTTTGATATCTCCGTACGCGGAAGCGAATGGAATGGCAGAGGCAAGCGTTAGCGCGTTTGTGCAAGACCCGCTTGCTTTGATGGTGAACCCCGCGCATCTCGGGCTGCAAAGTCGAAAGAACATTCTCAACTCAGGATATAACCATGTGGATTGGTTTCCGCAATTTCAACAAGCCGACCTCTGGTACAGAACGTATGGCGTTAGCGCGGGAGTAAACCTTCAATCGCTGTTCGAGGATGCTCCTCACCTGAGCGTTGGCATGGGATACTCTCGCATCTATCTCAATCTCGGAGAGTTTATTGAAACTCACGACGACCCTACCCAGATACGCAGGTTTGAAGCGTATGAGTCATCTGACCAATTTACGTTCGCGGCAGCGCTATCCTATGGAGTGCGGCTTGCAGCGGGATATACCACCAAAAGAATTGTTTCAAGTCTCGCGCCGTTCGATATGCTGGGAACAGGAAGACAGGGAGTTGCCTACGTCAACTCGTATGATTACGGGCTGCTGCTCGATGTTCCTGTCACAGAAATCATTTCAGATTTGAGGGGAGAACCGATACGGCTTACTCCGTCGTTCTCACCGTTTTTTGATTTCAGGACAGGGTACGCAATGCAGCACCTAGGCGACGTTTCGGTGTTCTATGTTGGTGCTGTGCAAGCCGACCCATTGCCCCGAACCTTTCGCGCGGGGATGGGCATTAACCTTGGACTACAGTTTACCTATAAGTCCAGGGAATGGAAAGCATTCTCCTTTCATTGGACTATAGATGCAAGCGATATTCTTGTGAAACGTTATCCTGCCATTCGAGATTCTTCGGGCGCCATCATACAGGAACCTTACTGGGAATACCGGAGCGGCACCGGCGATGTAAATGTGGTAGATGAAATTCTGCTGGGGCGCTCGAATGGCGAAACTATCCATCGCAAAGGGTGGGAAATCTCTGTCTTCGAGTTCCTCTCGATACGCGGGGGAAGGTTTGAGGAAGCTCCGAATAGGGGAAACCGGAGGTTTAACACGAACGGATTCGGGATTCATACGTTAGGTCTGTTCAAATTTTTTGCAGCTTCGATGGGAGATGACACGGGCAACTTTATGCGTTTGTTTTTAGACCATGTTGATATCCGGTATGACCACAGTGAGATTGATACGGATGAAGAAAATCATCCACTGGATACAACAAGATTCGATTCCATTAATCTCGTAATTTCAAATTGATGAGCTATTATTGGAAAAAGGTAACAAGCATTATCTTTGTATGTATCTGAAAAACCTTGTGGTTTTCATTTTGTAAGAGAGACATGCAAATACGTTCACAATGTTGATTTCTCAAAATGGCATTTAATTTGACAAAGGATTTCAGACGGCGGGACGCCGTCTGGAGCAGTTAGGCACTTTTAGGACAATAGGTGAGCGGGTGTATATTATTAAAGAATCCTATAAAAGGTTGTTGATTTTCACAAAGCGTTTTTATAGATTACGTAACTGATGTTACGCAAAACAAACTTTTTCTCTACAACAACACCATAGGAATGTCATGCTGAACGAAGTGAAGCATCTCCGTACCTTAAAAATAGTACAAATTTGAGGGGTGGGAGATTCTTCGCAAGCTCAGAATGACAATTTCTTTTTTTTTGGCAGCACGATTATAGATTATAGGTAGAATTCGGGTTTTGCGTAACTTCAGTTACGTTATACAAAATGAGTCGCTAACAATTTTTTATGGAATTTCGAATGTTAGATTTAAGAAGCTGGGTTTTGGGAGTGTTTATTACGCTCACTGCATTTTCACAATTATCATTCTCACAAGAAACAAATCCTGTATCGGTGGATGTATCGGAAACAAACTTTGCCCGCACAGGATTGTCTCTTCGATACCAGAGATTGAGCGCCGCAGAGATGAAGGAGAGCTACGAGGGCAGCATGATAGGAGTCCATGTTGAGCGGATGTCATGGGAGTGGGGTCAACTTGGGTTCCGTTTTGGCGGCGGCGTTACAGGCGCTGAAGGAACACCGCTTCAGATAGACCCGACCTGGCAAATCAGGTCTAGCGAGCTCGGCTTTTGGGCGCTTGATCTCGAAGCATCGTTCCTCGTTCGGTTGACCGGAGAAGGCACTGCGAATGACATTACGCCGTTTCTCGGCATCGGCTGTGACGTATTCGGAGCGACAGAAAAATTTTCCGTATCAATGGAAAAGGACTCATCGGTTATAGGAGACGCATCGGCGTTACGCGGAGCTGTTTGCGGACATGGCATTGCCGGAGTTTATATTCCTACGGGCAGAAATAACGCCGTACAGATAGCAGTGAAGTATCTCTATTCAACAAAAGGAGGGTATAGCGATCTTCTTTCTGCAAGTCAGCAGGAGGCATTCAAGCAACAAATATATACAGTTATGAAACGTCCGACGTTCGACCTCACGGGTATAACAATCGCAGTAACATTATATTTGTAGCTCTCTTCCTGTAAAGAAGGGACACTGTACAGTCATGGCAGCTTGTCCCTCTCTCGTATTCCTTTTCATACCTGAGAAACAATCTTTCATATATGAGAAGATTGGTTTACCTAAAATTACTTACCACCCAATTTAACTCAAAATAAAGGAAAAAAAGTACGCCTACTGGCATATTCATTGCAGTTCCTGTATTGCGTTTGCGCCAGTGATCTTGCAGGGTAACGTACGCCCGAGGGCGTAGATTCTGAAGCATCGCACAAAGAATCCATTGTTCTTTACAATCTAAAAAAAATAATCAAGTTCGATGAGCGAACTTCAAGAATATTGGCATGGTATTCGGACACGGGTATGTCCGGAGTGCATCGAAGGAGATGGCGCAGGCAACTGTTTGCTCGATCCTGTTATTGAATGTCCGTTACAGAAGTCGCTTCCCGTTATTGTAGATATTATCACGCGCACAAAGCCCTGGAAGAACGAATACAGGGAAGAATTATTTTCCATTATTTGCGGCGAGTGCAAGTATCAAACAAGCGAAGGCAGGTGTGGTCTTGATGAAGCCCTGTGCGCTGCTGAACGATATTTTTCCGGGATTGTACAGACGATCGAAAGTATTCATAATCATCATTATATAACCGCATAATAAATTGTTCTTATCAATGAATGTTCAAGAGGTCAAGCGATGAATTTAAAATATACCGTACCACATGAAGATTTCCGTCCGCGCCTGATTGTATGGCAATTAGCAGGAGAGAACGGGAATGAGTCCATAGGTTTTACTGAAGGCAGCAAAGAGCTTACAAGCTATGAAGCGAAAGCCGTGCTGGAGAGCATTGCCCAGATGGCAAAACCGATAATCGTATTTACAGGGTCTCATTTGTTACGAAAGGAGTATTTATACGAGCTTGTCGAACATGGACATTCCCTCGGATTGAAGATGATTATCGAAACGTCGCCGGAAGACATAACACAGGAACTGATGAAGCAGTATTCTGTTTTTGGACCCAGGGTCTTTCGTGTGCTTCTCGATCATTGTATTGAGGAAGATTACGACACGCGGTTCCGTCGAACAACGGCATATTACACATTAGACCGTTGCCTTCGTATGCTGAGAAGCGCGGGCTTTGAAATCCATTTAGGCGTTACGGTGAAAGAGCCTAACATCCGGGCGCTGGCGTTTCAACATGATTATGCGTTTCGTAAATCTGCGCGCGGGTTGTATTGCCATCTCAGCTTGAACAGAAAAAATCTGCCGAAGGGAAAACGAGACGGTTATACGGAAGAAGAAATTGAAGCGTTCATTGAATCAATAGCAAAAATGAAACGATACAGTCCGGACAGCATGTATTTTTCGCCTCAATGCGTTCAGTACGGATTTGTAGGATACGGGGAGGGATCGTTTGAACATCAGAAGCATGATGAAAAGCCGTTCGAATGGAAACATGTTTGTCTCGGAGGAAAACGATTCGCCTATATTACCGCTTCCGGCGGAGTCCAGATTTGCAGCGGTCTTGACGCATCTGCCGGTGATTTGCGAATGACGGGATTTGATTTTCAAGAGATTTGGGAGTCATCGGAAATTTTCCGGGAACAACGGGAAAACGGAAAAGCTTGTACGGAAACGCGTAAAGAGATACGGGAAGAATACCCGGATGATTTTTTGAAAGAGTTGGAGCCAAACGTAGAGTACATTCCGTAATGGATTCGGCTGTTATCCCTGAGGTCAATCAATAGCTTGCCATTGTATTTGGAGCTATGTGCTTTACCTCAACCTATGCCGCCAACAAGCATCGGGTTTTCGAGTATTCGGTTTTCCCGGGACTGTCTCAAAAGCACGATTATAGTGTAGTCGCAGACTTTAAGTCTGCGGTTTTGAGTTGGAAACGCAACCATGAAGGTTGTGCCTACTATCTTTTGAGACAGCCCCAGTTCATTTGTCTGCCGAACAACAATAAACCAACGAAGTCTGAATTTTGATTATGAAAAAGAATAAGCAAAAGAAACAATACGCAATGCAAACCCGCTTGATTTACGGCAAATCGGTGAGCAAGAAATGGGATTACAATCATCATGTCATACCTCCAATTTCTTCCTCCTGCACGTTTCGACTCGACACGGCGCAACGTGGGGCGCAAGGGTTCGCAGAGTTCGCTCATCTCCATGACAATACTTCGATAGAATCGCGTGCGCCAATCTATATCTACGATAGGTTAGGAGAGCCGAACAAAGAATTGCTGGAAGAGAATCTCGCCGCGGCAGAGCATGGTGAAATTGCCGTAACATTTTCCACAGGAATGGCTGCTATATCGGCTGCGTTTGGCGCGCTCACAGGGATTGGAGACGAGATTATCGCTCACCGAACTCTCTACGGCTGTACCTATTCGTTACTGACAAACTGGTATCCGCGATATGATATTTCAACACAATTTATAGATATTAAAGATACAGAATTGTTGCGACGTTCCATCACGGAGAGAACAAGGGTTATCTATTTTGAAACTCCGGTGAATCCGACTCTTGAGCTGATAGACATTACCAGGGTGGTAGAGATAGTGAAAAAAGCAAATAGACGTCGTCATGCAGAACGAAAAATTTATATCGTCATTGACAATACGTTTGCAAGCCCGTTTTGTCAGCGTCCCATCGAGCTGGGAGCTGATTTTGTTGTCGCTTCATTGACGAAAAGTATATGCGGTTTTGGAACAGACATGGGAGGAGTAGTTATCGGTCCCAAGTGGAGCTATGACCGCATTATGCTGTACCGAAAAGATTTTGGAGGAGCGCTTGCCGCAAAAAGCGCGTGGCCCATTCTTGTCTATGGATTATCAAGCCTGCCCTTGAGAATGCGCCAGCAAATTTCAAATACGTACGAAATTGCATCGTACCTTGCCAAGGATAAACGTATCGCCTACGTGACCTATCCCGGACTTTCCTCGTTTCCTCAATATAAGCTTGCCCAAAAACAAATGCGGGACTATGACGGCAATTTTGCGCCGGGCAGCCTGCTTTATTTTGGCTTAAAAGGAAAAACTCCGAAAGAACGTCATGACAAGGGGGAACGGTTTATCAATTACCTCGCAAAAAACGCCTACGCTGTTACCCTTGCAGTCAGTCTGGGTCATATTCGAACGTTAGTAGAGCATCCCAGCTCGATGACCCATTCTGCGATACCTCTTGAGCAACAAATCAGCAACGGGATGGATCCCGGCGGTGTTCGACTTTCCATAGGTTTAGAGAAACCGGCTGACATTATCCGCGACCTCTCTGAAGCGTTAGACAGACTCTAAGAAGAGTTACCAATGAGAAGGTTCTCAATGAATATAAATTTTTTTTATTACAAATCTGTCAGTCATTGTTAATAGAATTTTTCATTCTCCAATATTCCACAAACCAATAACGTTATGAATGTCTCGACAATAGTCAAGGTGATTTTATTGATAGTGTGTTTTCTTTGTGTTGAGTCGTGCAAAGATGAAGACGTACTTTCAACGATAGATTATACAACGATACAAACTATTTCTTATACGCAACATGTTCAGCCCATCTTTCAACAACGATGCGCAGGAAGCGGATGTCACTCTGCCGCATCGCAGGCCGGAGGGTTATCTCTTGAAAGCTGGAATGGAGCCATCAAAGGCTCAACGTACGGCGAAGTCATTATCCCGAAACGGCCCGAAAAAAGCTTGCTCACGAAGCTGTTCGACGGGACGACGCTCCGGAAACCGCACCCTGCCACGGGGACGACAGCAATCACTTCCGGCGAAATCACGTTCCTGAAGCGATGGATTACCGAAGGAGCAAAAAACGACGCGGGGATAATGCCATTTGAACACTCCTCAAGAAAAGTGTATGTGCCGAATCAGGGTGAAGACAATGTTGCAATTATTGATATGGATAGCTTAGTTGTAACCCGTTACATACCGGTGGGAAGATATTCTGCTATAGAGGGTCCACACTTCATCGTAGCGAATGAGCATTTTTGGTATGTCTCGTTGATTAGCGCCGGGGAAGTATGGAAATACGACGCTCATACGGACACAATGGTAAGCCGGGTAAGCGTTCAAGGGGCTCCCGCGCTTCTGGCGTTGACTCCGGATGGGAGCAAGCTCTATGTCTCCCAGTTTATGACTTCAAGCACGAACAAAATTACGGTTATTAATACGTCCACGATGTCGGTGAAAACAACAATCAATGTGTGGACGATGCCTCACGGTATCAGAATGACGCACGATGGCTCAAAAGTATTCGTGGCAAACATGATGTCTGATAATCTATCAGTCGTTGATGTTGCAGCCGATACTGTTATCCAGACAGTTTCTCTTGCTTATGACGTTAACCCGTTTGGTCCCACAAAATATGCGCCGATGGAAGTCGCTGTCTCTCCGAACGATAGTATTGTGCTGGTAACCTGTTCGGAAAATGAAGAGGTGCGCATGTTTGACGCTTACACCTACGAGCTTCTCGATTCGATTCCTGTTGGCGAGCAACCGTGGCACTTACAATTTACGCCCGACGGCAATTTTTGCTATGTATCCAACAGAGAAGGGAACTCTGTTTCCATGATTCATTTGCCCATGCGGCATGTCATGGAAACGATCACAGCAAATTCACCCCGCTATTTCGATTACCCGCATGGGTGTGATATTTCTTCCGATGGACGGTATGTGTTTATATCAAATGAAAATGCGACTCCCGGCTATGTTCCGCGCTACTCTATAGATAACATAGGGAATGTTTGCGTCATTGATGCTTCGCTTAACCAAATCATTAAAGTCCTTGAGGTAGGAAAAATGCCTACCGGATTATGTGTATCTCAATAAAAGAAAGAGATGACAATGAAACTTCAATCTTTACTCTTTTGCGCTGTTGTTCTTACATTTTTTGGCTGTAAGGAGGATGAGCCTGCCGTGATTTCTCCGCCTCCTCAACCGCAATATAAGCTTACAGATTTTGAACGGGCGGAAGCATGCTCGACCTGTCACCCTCAGTATTTTGATGAGTGGAATGGTTCCATGCATCGGTATTCCACGAGCGATCCGATATGGATGCTCGCGAATAATGCTATTCAGGCGAGCATGAATGGCGGGTTAGGCAAAACATGCTTTCAATGTCATGCTCCGTTGGGATTTCTTACGGACAACACAAAACCAACGTTTCAATTTTCCGAGCTGAACGAGCAGGTGCGTGAAGGCATCACGTGCGATTTTTGTCATGTTCTACGCCCGCCGTTCAAAACAACGGACCAGCACATCGAATACACACTCCAGCCGGGCAGAATCAAATACGGAACGCTGGATAACCCTGTTGCAGCGGGTGTTCATGAGAATGGATATGACGCTTCGTATGACCGTTCTGAATCATGCCGGCAATGCCACGATCTTATCGTGAATCATATTCCTTTAGAGATTACCTTCACGGAATGGCAGAACAGTCCCTGGGGAGCGATGTCGGTGGAATGTCAGGATTGTCACATGCAAACATACACGGGAAGAGCTGCTATCGGAGGTCCGGTACGGGACAACCTGCACCGTCACGATTTTGTGGGAGTTGATGTTGCGATTACCGATTTTCCCAACAAGCCGCAACAGCATGCCTCAATAGATTCTCTTCTCAAAAACTCAGCGACACTAAGCGTTGATGCGCCTGCTCAAGTGAATGTTTCTGAAAGCGTGAAGGTTGCCGTTACTGTCTATAACGATAAGACAGGACATAATTTGCCGACTTCAGTTTTTTTCAACCGTCAAATGTGGATAGAAGTAACTGCGTGGAAAGGGACGGACACAGTGTATCGTTCCGGGCATCTTGATGCGAACGGGGATTTGATGGATGCGAACAGCGCGCTCAACCCGAATGCGGATCCCGACCTTACCATTTTCAACGGAGCGTTATTTAAAAATGGAGAGCCTTCCAACGTTGTACAGCTAGATTCGCTGGTGAATAAAACAATTCCTCCATTCGGTTCACACACGGCGAACTATGTGTTTCAGCCTGATGCAGTAGGAACATGGAATATCAAAGTGCGGTTGTTGTTCCGTCCGTTTGGACCCTACCTGTTCCGTTCGCTTGATGCAGGGCAATATGTGAGCGAGCTGCCTATTTTCGAGATGAATACCGAGACGCGTCAGGTGGTGGTGCAATAGCAGGGTTTTTCTAAATCATAAAATTTGCTTTCTACCTGTTGAGCCGATATATTGTTTTGTGTTTCAAGGAAAATGCCAAAATCAAGGTATTTTCAAGTATTTTTTTAACAACAATTTATAAAAGGTGACTGTATGAAAGTAAAATTATTGTTCTTACTTATTAGTTGCATTCCTCTCTTAGCCGTCCTGCCGGCGATTTCTCAGGATAAAGAGATGAAGATGCCGAGCCAGGAAGAGATGATGAAAAAGTGGCAGGAAGCGATGACGCCGGGCGAGCAGCATAAAAAACTTGAAGGGATGGCGGGTATGTGGGATCTGGAAACAAAATTTTGGATGGACGGACCGGACAAGCCCCCGACAGTCACAAAAGGAAGTGCAGAAATGACGATGGAAATGGATGGAAGATTCCTCTGCCAGAAAATGAAAGGCGAGATGATGGGGATGCCGATGACGGGAATGGGCTACACAGGATACGACAACATGAAAAAGATGTATTGGATGTTCTGGATTGATAATACCTCTACCGCCATGTTCACCGGCGAGGGCAATTTTGACAAGGAAGGTAAAACGCTGACCATGACCGGCAAGATGGACGACCCTGTAACAGGGGAGATGGGAAAAACCATAAAGTATATTTGCAAGATGAACGATAAAGATTCATGGACGTTTGAAATGCAGGATATGTCCATGCCCGGTGATAATAAAACCACGGGTGTTATAACCTACACACGGAAAAAGTAACGGAACAGTTCTTAATTTTTTTTGACGCGCTGAACGGAAGGTTACGTTTCCGTCAGCGCGTTTTTTGTTATATGATGTTCAATGAATGAACCAAACATCGTTGTGCTTGCGGGCGGTATATCGTCGCGAATGAAACGGGCTGCGAACGTCCGCGATGACATCGCCCCTGAGCTCGTTCG